>NZ_JBMQOB010000019.1:0-76630 GCF_053551015.1 Arcticibacter sp.
CGAAAATTAAAGCCGATCAGGCTAAAACGGATCCGGTACTTGCTAGCTGATTTTCTGATGCCCGGGGGTACCCGGATGTCCGTCTTGGAATCAAACGCTCCCATAAACACACGGATCTTCCCTTGTTCATCACGCTCTACCTGATGATTGAACTGCAGCACTTCCTTCAATGGGCTGTTGATATTGAATTCCATTCCCACGATACTGCTCAAGTCTGCATCATGAAGGTCCCTCCTGCCTCCACTGCCACTCACGCTCCCCCGGATGCCCCGGTACACCAGTTGTGTGCTCCTACTGGCCGCCTGGCCATCCCGGTGGACATACGCTGGCTGGAAGGCTTGACGAATAACCGCAGCGGTCGTACTGGAAAGGCCAAACTCCGTAGCGGCACGAATACTTTCCGTGGTCTGCTTAAACTTACGGGGCTTTCCCTGAATAATGTTCATATTACGGTATCTGCGATATATTACAGATCCGGCAGTGCCATGCACCATGCCTTTGTTGTCTACTTTTGCCATTGCTATGCTTTTTTGTTGGGAACAAGATAGGGCAGACAATGGCAGGTGTCGATTTTCTAGCAATTTAAAACCGAATCTTCCCAAATAGAGCGCGTTTTTCTCAAAGTTGGGCCCCTGTCTTAGCATGGATATCCACTCTATGAGCACCCGTACCTTGAGACAACAGGCAGTATAAAGTCCCACGTTTTGCTGCTACAGTCGGACTTATCCGGGAAGTAATCCGGCCCGATATGGCGCATAAATAGATTTTTTTCATGCTTTTAGTAGGGTTGGTTAAACAACATATGGATGCGATTCAAGATGAGGGCCGGATTTTCTTCTGAGTAAAGTTCTTTCACCTACTGTTCTGGGCAGAAATCCTGAAGGAACCGATAGCAATCACAACAGGCTCGAAAATCCAAATCTCATGGATAACAGACCTCTACTGATCGAAAGGCATCACCGCCTTAATAAGAAATCTTCTGAGGCTTCCAGCTAGGACCGTCTATTACGAAAATTCCATCCCTGAAGTACAAAGGCTCAATACCCATCTGCGGTATGGGTTGACCTGTTTCATCTGTCGAATCGAAGGTCTTTCCATCAAAGATCATATAATGGCATGAACTCCAGAGTTTACCGTCGGGGCCTTCAAAAATAGCATTGTGGCCTGTTTCGCAATAAGGGTCCTTCGTATCATCGAACTGCAAATTTGCGTAACCTCCACTTTTGGCCATCTCCTCCCGGTACTTCCGTTTTCGGGTACCAAAGATCGGTTCAGGTGAGGCTAATTCCCAGGGACCTAAGGGACTGGGCGCCTTTAAAAGACCCACTTCATATCCGCGGGTCCATGCAGAAAAAAACATATAGTAAACACCTGCTCTTTTAAGCACAAAGGGGCCCTCAATCCCACCGACCATCCAACCGGGATTGCCTGCATCTTTTGCTCCGCGGATCTTCTCAAGTTCGCCGATGATCTTACCTGATGGCAAGTCTATTTTTGCCTGAAACAGTCCGTTTCCGCTGCAGTACATATACGTTTGTCCGTCTTCATCTTCAAACAGCGTAGCGTCGTTGTTGTATTGAGGTGTTAGGGGCCCGTTGACCAGCTTGTAGGGACCGGTTACTGCATCTGCAACAAATAGCCATACACTATGCGTGCTCATTCCTTTGGGATCCTGCTCCGTAACCTTTCCGCTGTTTACGGTTAGCCAAAACTTGCTCTGGATATAGTGTATTTCCGATGCCCAGAAACGGCCGTTATAGGGACAATCTGCAGGTAACTTGCTCCCGTCAATAATGAATGAATGTTGTTTCCAGTTAATCATATCGTCCGAGACGAGTAGTCTCACGCCGGGATTATAGCCGGTCCAGACAGGGGAGGAGGTCCCTGTAGCATACCATTTGTCTGCAACCTTGATAATGAAATGATCGCGCATTGCTATAGAGGTATCGCGTATGATGGGATTGGTGTAGCTGAAAGCAGAGATTTTCTTTTTTGCCTGGTTCTTCTGCGAGGGTACAACATTCCCTGACCTGATAAATACGGGTCGCTCATCTGTACTTACTACCTGCGCCTGAAGAGGGTTAAACGCATAAAGTTGAATGCATGAAAGGCATACAAACACAAATTGAGTTGCTCTTTTTAATATTTTCATCGTTATCGGCAGGCTTGGGTTTCAGACGCGTACTTATCGGTAGAACCACCAGGTGGGTAATTCAACTGATTAAAAAATCTTCTTCTTATTCACCACCACATTCTTCAGCTTGAAGTTCTCGATGATCGATGTGTCAATGTCGAGGTACTTCTCCGCGCTTACGTCGATATTTTCGAACCGGAAATCCGCCAGTTTATATTTGAAGCCTTTTCCACCTGCATTGTCACCAGATGCGCCCACATTAAAGAAGTTTTCACAGTCGAGTTTGATATTGCGCATGGTAATATGACGACCGTTTGAGGTTCCGGCAACGTCTTCTCCTTTTAAATCGAAAAATTGTGTCCAGGGACGGATGAAGATGAAGTTGCCGATATCACTGCCCTGGATGTCTTCTACCAGCACATATTCATAATTCTGCGGAGTATCCGGACGCATTTTCAGCCAAAGCAGACGCTCTGCATGGTTAATCTTGATGCGACGCAAAATGATGTTGCGGTCTTGCACAGACTCACTTCCGAAAGTCAGAGCACCGTGACAAAACCCGTAGGTGCAATCTTCGATAATGATGTTTTCATTGCTTCCGTTAGTAGGATCTGTATCTGCATGAGGGCCTTTTCCCCCTTTTAACGCCACAGCGTCGTCGTTTACAGACATATAGCAGTTCTTAATCAGAACGTTTTTACAAGCGTCTATATCCACGGCGTCTGTGCTGGGCGCCTTAACAGGCTCTTTAGGTGAGTAGATGTACAGGTCAAGAAGCTTGACATTCTCGCATTTATAGAGGTGGGTTGTCCAGAATGGGGAGTTCATCAGGCGTACCCCCGAAAGCTGTACGTTTTTGCTGTTCGAGATATATACGAGGCGGGGTCTCATCTCGTCCATATTGGTACATTTAGGATTGAACTGCCTTCTTAACCAGAATGCTTTCCAGTAACGGAGCCCGTTCCCGTCAATAGTTCCTTTGCCAGAAATAGTAAATCCGTCGAGCCCGTCTGCATTTACCAGTGCTGCGAAGTACTTAAGAGTTTGACCTTCCATGCGGGTCATCACCAGAGGAAAATTGGTAATGTCATCACTGCCTTTTAACTTCCCCCCATCTTCTACGTGCAGGTGAGTCCCTTTTTTGAAGAACAGGGATCCACTTAGAAACGTTCCCTTCGGAATCACAATTACTCCGCCGCCATTTGCCGAAGCCTGATCGATAATGGACTGGATGCGTTGTGTCTGGATAATCGTGCTGTCGTTTTGGACTTCATAGTCGGTTATACGATAGTGTTTTCCAAGCTTGCTGATATCTGTAGGTTTGTTCTGCCGGAACCATTCAGGAATGGGTGTTCCATCCGGAAATACTTCTTTGGAAAAGGCATCTAGGTTTAGCGATAATGAAAATAGGAGCAGCAGGGCAAGCCTGAATTTCTTCGTCATCATGAATGGTTGGTTCTTGGGTTAAAATGGTTAGGAACGGTTTGAACATTCCTTTTAATATAAGTTTACGCGCCAAATCTACAAAAAGGCAGCAGTTTCAAGGTATCTCTGAGGTAACTTAAATATAACGGAAGCGAGTCGTAGTGAGGTCCGGCATGTTTTCTATACCCTCCTGATGTATCCGGAGTAGATCATCTCCTTATCAATTTTTTCTCAACGGTCTCCCGCAGGCCTCTCCGGTTTTTTCCTCATCGGGATAAACTTTGCAGAAATGTGACGACTGTCATTTTTTACTTCCCCTAATAGTCTCTCTTTTGCATAGAAGACAAATTTGTCTTTTAATATCAAAAGGCGAGAATACTTCAAAACCCAGGCTTATGAAAAGGAATAAAAATCTTGTAGAACTATCAAAGGATCACCACCATGGATTATTACTGGGGTGGAAGATAAAACAAGGCTTAAAGTCAGGAGTACCTCTGTCTGAACTGACCAGCTATGTTAAATATTTCGCTTCAGCCGCACTATTTCCGCACTTTGATGAAGAAGAGAATCAGTTGCTGCCTTTCCTTGATGCGCAGGACTCGTACCGTATCCGCACCATACAGGAACACCTGCAACTGAAACAAATGATTGGAGAGCTGTCGGGGTCTGAGCCGACTGATGAAGCTCTTCTTCTTGCATTTACCGGCGCCCTGGACGCGCACATCCGCTTCGAAGAACGTGAGCTTTTCCCCTACATGGAGAAGCTGTTGGATGATGAGCAACTGGAAGAAGCCGGAAAGCTTCTGGCTGAACAGCATCAGCCTTATGTTGAAAGTTATCCGAATGAATTCTGGTCCCGCTAACTCCATTTTGCCGATTAGATTATGAGTTTCATCCATCGCATCAGCTTTGAACGCTGGACCTTCCTCAGCTTCATCATCCTCGCATTTTTCGGAGCTATCCTGAGATATATGCTGTGCTATCCATTGCACGGTCTCAACTATATGAACATCCTGCACGCCCATTCGCATTATGCCTTTGGCGGATGGGTTTTTCTTGCTTTGGTTATCCTTGTCAACCGCAACCTGCAACGGCCAGTTTCAGCCTCTATGAAATGGCTCCTGCTTTTCGCGCTGATCAGTTCGCTGGGCATGCTGGTCAGCTTCTCGCTGCAAGGGTACAAAGTTGTTTCTATCGCGTTTTCAACACTCTTCTTATTGGCTACCTACTGGTTCGCAGTAATCACGCTGCCCAGGCTTCGTCTGAAAGATCATCCGAACGCCGTGCTGCTGATAAAAGCGGGGATTTGGTGTTTGGTCATCTCTTCTATAGGTCCCCTGGCATTGGGTGTACTGAAGGCCACCGGAAATACTGGTGCGATATACCAGAATGCCATCTACTTTTATCTCCATTTTCAGATGAACGGATGGATGCTGCTGACTGCCCTGGGGCTCGTAGTTAAAGAATATCTCTCTGCTGGCCGCTCCCAGGCATCTGTTCGTCCCTGGCTGTACACCTTTATTCTGTCGACCTTTCCGCTGTTTATTATTTTTACCCTCTGGTCAAAGCCATTTCCCTGGATCAGTGAGCTTGCCTTTATAATCGCACTGGTCAACGCGGTCAGCTGGTTCGGTATGATGCAGAAGATGGGAGGCCTACTGAAAGGCTTGCCTCTCCTGATCCGCATCGCACTTCTGGCGGTCTCTCTTAAGGTGCTTTTTCAGATCCTCGTTTGTATTCCTCAGGTAGGACAGTGGACCTTCTCTAATCGTAATCTCATTATCGGCTATGTGCATCTGATCACCCTCGGCTGTGTAACGCCCGTTCTCCTGCATCTTTTCACACGGAAACTGCAGATTAAAAAGCTGGAGATGCTGTACATCAGCCTTGTGGTGATATACCTTGTTCTTCTTTTTATTCAGCCGCTGCTGAGCCTGTATCGTATTTCAATCCCCAACTACCAGCAGCTTCTGCTTGGAATCTCGGTCTTGTTCTGCCTCTCGGGCCTGTGCTATTACATAAAGCTATTCTGCCGACCTCAAACCCGGAAATTCACTTCACAACCATTTAACATATCACTTCAAAACAATTTTAATTTATGAAAGCAACAACCAGACTATGGTGGGCCTTCGGGCTGGTAGTGGGGATATCATTTGCGGTACTCCTCTACTATGGATTTGAAATCTACCAGAAGGCACCGCCTGTACCTTTGAAGGTAGTCACCACTCAAAATGAAGAGCTATTCAGGGGTCAGGATATCAAAGACGGGCAGAATGTATGGCAAAGCATGGGAGGTCAGGAGGTTGGTTCTATCTGGGGTCATGGTGCGTATGTAGCTCCCGACTGGACTGCCGACTGGCTTCACCGTGAAGCCTTGTTTATTCTGAATCTTTGGTCTGAACAAGACTTCGGAAAAGGCTATGATCAACTTTCTGATGAACAACAGGCCGGTTTACAGATCCGCCTTCAAAAGGAATTGCGCATCAATACCTATGATCCTGAAACGAAGATCCTGACGGTTTCTCCAGTCAGAGCACAGGCATTTGAGCACCTCCGTCAATATTACTCGGCCCTGTTTACCGACGATCCTGCCTTCAACCAGCTGAGAGACGATTATGCTATTGCAAAAAACTCAATTAAGGACCCCGTGCGAATGAAGCAGATGAATACCTTTTTCTTCTGGGCTAGTTGGGCCTGCGTGACCAATCGTCCGGGCGAAACAGTTTCTTATACGCACAACTGGCCGCCTGATAAGCTGATCGGCAATATTGCTACCGGAGACCTTATCATGTGGACAGGCTTCAGCGTGATCATGTTGCTGCTAGGTATCGGGATCCTGGCCTTCTACAATGCCAAAACCAATGAAGCTGAGCATGAAGAAGAGGTGCCTGAGACTGATCCGATGATGAACAGCTCGTCCACACCATCTATGCGGGCCACATTGAAATACTTCTGGATCGTATCGGCACTGATGCTCGTACAGGTGATACTGGGCGTTGTGACTGCGCACTTTGGCGTGGAAGGAGGGGGCTTTTACGGCATACCTTTAGACGAAGTGATGCCTTATTCGCTAAGCCGCACCTGGCACGTACAGCTGGGTATCTTCTGGATTGCTACGTCATGGCTGGCAACAGGACTCTATATCGCACCGGCTGTGTCTGATTATGAACCGAAGTTTCAGAAGCTGGGCGTAGATGTCCTGTTTATTGCCCTGATCATTGTGGTGGTAGGTTCTATGATTGGCCAGTGGTACGGCGTGATGCAGCGCCTGGGACTGGCAGAAAACTTTTGGCTTGGCCATCAAGGCTATGAGTACGTGGATCTTGGTCGTCTATGGCAGATCCTGTTGTTTGTGGGATTATTCCTTTGGTTATTCCTGATGGTCAGAGCCCTGCTTCCGGCCTTGCGCAAAAAAACAGGAAGCCGTCACCTGCTGATCATGTTCATCATCGCTTCAGCAGCAATTGCCCTCTTCTACGGTGCCGGTCTGATGTGGGGACGCCAAACGAACCTGGCTATCGCCGAGTACTGGCGCTGGTGGGTTGTCCATCTGTGGGTAGAAGGCTTCTTCGAAGTATTTGCCACCGTAGTCGCCGCCTTCCTTTTTGTTCGCATGAAGCTGCTGAACGAGAAGTCGGCCACCCTGAACGTTCTTTTCGCTACCATCATCTTCCTTTCCGGTGGTATCCTGGGCACGTTTCACCACCTCTACTTCTCAGGTACGCCGAAGGCCATCATGGCCCTGGGTGCCAGCTTTAGTGCGCTTGAAGTGGTACCATTGGTGCTCATCGGTTACGAGGCCTATCATAACTACCGCCTTAGTGGTAAGAAAGGCTGGGTGCGAGGTTACAAATGGCCGATATATTGTCTCATAGCGGTGGCCTTCTGGAACTTCCTGGGTGCCGGGATCTTCGGGTTCATTATCAATCCGCCTGTGGCATTGTACTACATGCAGGGTCTGAATACGACTCCGTTGCACGGACATACTGCTCTCTTCGGTGTGTATGGGGTGCTGGGAATTGGTCTGATGCTCTTCGTGCTGAAAGGACTCTACCGCCAGAATGTGTGGAAGGATGGCTTGATCGGTTTTGCTTTCTGGTCCATCAACATCGGTCTGATGCTCATGGCTTTGCTCAGCCTGCTGCCTATGGGTATGCTTCAGGCCATCGCCAGTGTGAACGAGGGGATGTGGTACGCCCGCTCTGCCGAATTTATGCAGCAGCCGCTGATGGAAACCTTCCGCTGGCTGAGGGCGATAGGGGATACGATCTTTGCTATCGGAACGGTAGCGCTCGCCGTGTTCGTGATAGGTCTGAAGTTCGGTTGGAGCTTCAAAAAAGATGAATTCGACATCCGCCAGGATAAAAAATAGTCATTCTGGAAGAAGCCGCTGCCGCCCGCTAGCGGCTTCTTCTTTTTAAGAGATCATCGGGGCTAAAAGCTTTCATACTCTACATTTGGCGTTCCCGTAGCACTGTTCCAGGCCCTTATTCCGCCTTCGAGATAATAGATATTGTCGAATCCCTGTCGCTCGTTCATCTCAACAGCCAGCTGGGCTGCACGCTCCCCGTCTTCTGATAAAAGCACAACGATAATATCCTGGTGAATATCATCCAGCTTATCGGCAAACTGACGTTCGGGTATATGCAGGTAGTTCCATGACTCATCAGGGCTTCCGATCGGCGTGTCGCGGAGATCAACCAACTGAAGTGGCTCTTTATACCTGATTTTGATGTCCAGCAACTTCGGACTAATCGAACGTATTCGCGAGGGTTCAGAGCGTTGCTCCGTTTCTGCCGCCAGATAGATGGATTGCAGGGATGTCAGATTCCGGTATTCTTCTACCGGCTCCACGCGCAGGGTACTCAGCTGATTACTGAACACATTAAACGTAACCAGTTTACCGCTGCTGATCTGGCCGATCTCAGCGATAACCTTTACTGCTTCATTTGCTATCATGCAGCTGATCAAGGCAGGCAAGGTAGCCAGGCCGATCTTAGCAGATCGCTGTATCAGCGGACCCGCATCCTTGTCTTTGATCAGGCACCTCAGCGTTGCGCCCCCCTTATAGTTCAGCACGCTATAACTTCCCGAAGGGAAATCGAGGACGCCATAGATCAGGGGTTTACCCACAATCACACAGGCGTCATTGATCAGGAGGGAGCGTTCCGGTACCTGCGCCACATCCACCACCAGGTCGTATCCGGCAATCAGATCCAGTACACTTTCCCTGTCTGGAGCTTGTTCATGCAGACGGATGCGTACGTCCGGATTGACTTCACGGAGCCTGGAAGCAAGTATCTGCGTTTTCAGCTTGCCTTCGTCGCCGCCGCGAAAAACAGGCTCGGAGGGCAACTCGCCCCGCCGGATCTTTTGGTCTGAAATAATACCCAGATGACCGATGCCCATCGAACAGAGATAGGTGAGCAGGGGAGATGCCAGTGCACCTGCGCCGTTAACAAGTACCCGCGCGTTATTCAACGCTTCTTGTCCCGGCACGCCGAAGCCCGGTATCTGGATGTGATCTCCATATTGTTGAAGGAATAAACTGGTGTCTTCCATGTTGAATAAATAGGAGGTGAATGGATTGCCGAGATGTGTCGGGCATATTTTCAGAAAACAAAAGCCATAGGGTCTTGTTTAAAAAATGTTGTAAGCTGTATTTACCTATGGCCCCGACAGGATATCCTTAATGGATCCAAGCCAATTAGTTCACTAACGCGACGACGCTATGTTTTCACTAAATAAACAAGCTTTAATCAACGCTACCGTAGTTTCCGCTATCACCATAGCTCTTGTTTTTTACGGTTCGCGCGAGCTCCAGAACTTCGATCCGGCACTGATTGCTTATCTCTTCGGAACCGTTTTTGCGTTCTTCGGAGTAGTTTACCGCTATTCAGTCTGGCTGCAGCGACCCCCCACCCGCATGTACTATAAACGAACCTGGGAGCTGATCTGGAACCGGCAGTTCTTTTCGCACCTCGCCTTTTTTATCAAAGAGTTCGTTCAGAATATCGGTTTCCAAAAGTTCATCTATCCGCGCGGCAGAAGCCGCTGGATCGGCCATTTTCTCATGGCGGCAGGTTGTACGCTCGCCTTTCTTATTACCTTCCCGCTGACCTTCGGCTGGATCCACTTTACCCTGAATCCGGAATCGGCAATTAACCCTGCCGACACAAAGCTCTACGAGGCGCATTTCTTCGGTTTTAAAGTCATGGAATTTGAACTGGGATCCTTTATGGCATTCATGACCTTTCACGCCTTGAACTGGTCGTCATGGATGGTCATCATCGGTGTCCTGATCTTTATGAGGCGTCGGCTGACCAAGCCGGGGCTGATCTCCACACAGTCTTTTGAAGGCGACTTGCTGCCGCTGATCCTGCTCCTGGCTATATCGGTAACGGGATTGGGTCTGACGTATAGTTATGAGTTCATGAAAGGTTTCGCCTACGATTTTATGGCAGTCACGCATGCCATCACCGTCATCATGTTCCTCATCTGGATTCCTTTTGGGAAGTTCTTTCATATTATCCAGCGCCCCGCTCAGCTCGGTGCGCATATCTATAAGCGCGAAGGTATACGCCGTGGCATGGCGGTCTGTCCGCATACCGGTAAAGAGTTCGCTACCCAGATGCATATAGATGATCTGAAGGACGTAACAAAGGAACTGGGCTTTGATTTTACCCTGGAGGATGGTACGTCTCACCTTGACCTCAGTCCCGAGGGCAAGCGCTCCCGACTGGCTATGGCACATTTGAAAGCTCGTCAGGAAAATGGCGGAAAGCTATTTGGTTAACATCTTTAAACTTGAATTATGGCAAGATTGCCTGTACCAGCAGAAAAACTGATTGATGAATTTGGTCCTCACCTGAATTATCCGCCGAAAGAAGGATATTCCGGGAGGGACGAACCGGATAAGGAGGTAAAGACCCATTGCTGTTTTTGCGGCATGCAATGTGGGATGAAGCTTTTGGTGAAGGATAATAAAGTAGTAGGGTTTGAGCCCTGGATGGAGTTTCCCTACAACCAGGGGCGGCTTTGTCCCAAGGGTGTGGAACGATATCTGCAGAATAACCATCCCGACCGGCTCCTATATCCGCTGCAAAGAGAGGAGGGGCTCGGCTTCAAAAGGCTATCCTGGGATGCTGCCATGGAGAAGACCGTATCTGAGATCAAACGTATTCAGCAGCAGCACGGCAACAATGCCTTTGCCATGCTCTCCGGCGTTTCTTTGAGTAATGAAAAAAGCTACCTGGTTGGCAAGTTTGCGCGGGTTGCGTTGAAGACAGCCAATCTTGATTATAACGGGCGTCTTTGCATGGTTAGTGCAGGTGCCGGGAATAAGAAGGCCTTCGGTCTCGACCGGATCTCCAACAGCTTTGAAGATCTGGAGCGCGCCGAAGTCATCATCATCACGGGCGCTAACGTCAGCGAAACATTCCCTACGCTGACTCATTGGATCTGGAGAGCGCGGGATTACGGTGCCAAGCTGATTGTGGTCGATCCGCGTATGATCCCGCTTGCCCGTACAGCAGACCTGCATCTGCCCGTCAGACCGGGAACGGACTCCGCCCTCTATGGGGCGATCCTGAAGTATCTGGCAGATCACGATATGCTCGACCACGACTTTATCGATAATCATACCAGCGGTTTTCAGGAAGCTCTGGATGCCGTGCAGGATTATACGCTGGAGTGGGCGGAAGAGATTACCGGAATTGAGAAGGAAAAAATTGAGCTCGCCGCACAGTGGTGGGGGAAGGCCAATACCAGCTTCCTGTTACACGCCAGAGGCATTGAACACCATACCAAAGGTGTGGATAACGTGTTAGGATGTATCAACATCGTGCTCGCAACCGGCAGGATCGGAAAGCCTTATTGCGGTTACGGCACCATAACCGGTCAGGGAAATGGCCAGGGCGGACGTGAACACGGACACAAATGTGATCAGCTGCCGGGAAACCGGGATATCACCAATCCCGAACACCGGAAGATCGTATCCGATATCTGGGGCATAGACGAAAAGGATCTTCCCGGCAAGGGGCTGACAGCCTATGAGCTGGTTGAAGCCATTCACCGCGGCGAGATCAAGGGCCTGATCTCCATCTGTTTCAATCCGATCGTGTCTCTTCCCAATAACAATTTCGTGCGTGAGGCTTTCGAGAAGCTGGAGTTCTATGCTTGTATTGACTTCTTTATGAACGAAACCTCGCGACATGCCGATATTATCTTTCCAGGTTCTCTTCAAGAGGAAGAGGAGGGAACCGTCACTTCTGCTGAAGGACGTGTTATCCGGGTAAGGAAAGTGGTTGATTGTCCGGGGGAAGCAAGGCCCGACACATCTATCATTCTGGAGCTGGCTGAACGCCTCGGTGCGGGAGATAAGTTTAAGTTTGAAACCTCTGAAGATATCTTCAATGAGCTGCGTGTCGCCTCCCGCGGAAGTACCGCCGATTATTACGGCATCACCTATAAGAAGATTGAGGATAACATGGGCATCTTTTGGCCATGTCCTACACTGGATCATCCGGGAACGAAGCGACTCTGGGAAGACAAGAAGTTTTGTACTCCCGATCAGAAGGCCCATTTCAACCCCGTTAAATATCGTGAGCCGGGTGAGGTGACCGACGAAGAATATCCGGTAGTGATGACCACCGGTCGTGTGGTGTCGCAATACCTCAGCGGAACGCAGACCCGTCGTATCGGTAAGCTGGTGGATAACTTCCCTGAACCCAAGGTAGAAATCCACCCACTGCTGGCTAAGAAATACAATATCCGACAGGACGAAATTATCAGGGTGGTGACGCGCCGCGGCACAGCAGAGTTTCCGGCTAACATAGTGGAAACGATCCGTACAGACACGATCTTCCTGCCGTATCACTGGCCGGGACGTAAGTCGGCCAATCAATTCACTACCGGAAACCTGGATCCGATATCCAAGATTCCTGAATTCAAAGTCTGTGCATGCAGGCTGGAAGGTACCGGTACCTTTGCTGAACCATCAACCGATTCAAAGGCTTACGCCAGCACTTAACCTATTTTGAGATCTTAAACGAACAGATATGCCTGTAACAAATTATATGACCAACCAGGAGTTCTTTGTGGACATGCAACGTTGTATCGGATGCAAAGCCTGCGAGATGGCTTGTGCCGAATGCGAAACGAACGGCCACGAGTCGATGATCCATGTCAACTATGTTGACCGTGCCGTAACCATCCAGACTACCGTTCAGGTTTGCATGCACTGTGATGATCCTGCCTGTGCGAATGTTTGTCCCGCCGATGCCATTTCCAAAGATGAGTTTGGCGTTGTTCATACAGCTAACACAGCCAGATGTATCGGCTGCTCTAACTGCGTGATGGCTTGTCCGTTCGGCGTTCCTAAAAAGAACGAAGCATATGACCTGATGATGAAGTGCAACATGTGCTATGACCGCACCAGCGCAGGCAAAAAGCCGATGTGCGCTACGGTTTGTCCCACTCAGGCGCTCTTCTACGGAACCCGCGCTGAGATGGCTATGATGCGCCCGAACAGCACGCCCGTTAATAACTTCATCTTCGGTAACGAAAACGTCAGTACCAAAGTCAATATCATGATGCCAAAAGGCTCAACAGTTTTACGAGTAGATTAGATAGTATGGCTACAGATAACAAGGATAATCACTGGAAAGAAGATTTCCCGATCCAGCAACTGGAATCCAGACAGGTCACCAGGAGGGATTTTGCCAAATTCTTATGTCTTGTTTCGGGGGGACTGGCTACCGGAAGTGGCTATGTTGCTGCGAAAGCCCACCTCTTTCCGGAAGAAGAAATGGCCGGCGAACACTTCGTTTGCAGAAAGGATGAACTCCCCCTTGGCGGCACGAAGTCCTTCGTGATCCCGGGTAGTACCATCCCTTATGTCCTGATTCACCTGGAAGACGGCGAACTGCGTGCTTACGAACAAAAATGCACACACCTGTCATGTGCCGTTTTTTATAAACCGGGAACGGGACATATCGAATGTCCTTGCCACAATGGTTGGTTTGATGCCCGCACGGGTGAAGTACTGGCAGGGCCACCCCCAAGGGCGCTTCCGCGGCTTGACGTGGTAGTAAAAGGCGATGACGTCTTTGTTAAAGCCTTTTCGGGCTCAGATGAACAGGTTCAATCTTAAAAAAGGATAATATGAGTACTTTCAGAGAAGGACAAAATCAGGCGCATCCTAACAAAAGCAATACGCTCATTCTGGCTTTGATCGTCATCCTGATGGTTAATGTCAGTATTCAGATCTGGTTGCTATATACCGCTCTTAATAATGCGCTGGCACAGAATAAACACATTGCCATTCCAGCATTCCTTGCCTCGCTCTTCTTATTCCTGATCGGATTTTTCTGGTTGTATTACCTGCCGACAGGAGCTAAAAAGAGAAAGGTCAAGCAAAACGTTAATTATTCAGACACTTACCATTGAAGATTACTTCTCCGGTAAGTGTTCAAACTTATCCTGAAGGTCAGGCGATCGCCTGGCCATCATTTTCGTTATCACCAGGTGCATCCAGACGAGACATATCATCGAAAGTACCCAGATGAACATCCATGAACTTGTCCAGAGTCCCGTTCCTGTTAACAGATAGCCGAAGAGGATCGGTCCAACGAAACCACCGAGTCCGCCCATTAGGCCCACCATACCGCCAACAAGGCCGATCTGAGTAGGGAAATACTCCGGAATGTGTTTGAACACCGCAGCTGTACCGATACCCCAGGTTACGCCTACGAGCAGCACCAATACAATGAAAACCGACATATTTGCCTGGAAGTAGATTCGCGTGGTACCTTGTGCAATCAGCTGTTTCTTCGTTACTTTATCGCCTGGTTTTACGAGTACCTCATGCCAGGTTTCTTTGCTCGGGAAAATCATGGTTGTATTCCGCGTGTGGTCAAAAATACGGTCCTTTGGCTTGATGGTATAGGGTTTTCCGTCGACAGCTATTGAATGTGGCGTCACAGCAGTTACCGTTCCCGCCCTAGTTGCCATTATACCGGCCCCCGGAGAAGCGATCTCCATGCGCGGAATGATCAGGAAGAAGCTCAGGATAACAGACATCCCCAATACACCGTACATGACCTTACGGGCGCCGTACTTATCGGAAAGGAAGCCGCCCACCGCTCTGAAGAGTCCCGCCGGAAGGCTGAAGCATGACGCAAACAGTCCGGCCATAACCAGATTCGTCTGATACACGTTCACGAAGTAAGGTACCAGCCATTGTGAAAAAGCGACGAAGCATCCGAATACCAGAAAATAATACAGCCCGAAGCGCCATACGCGTACTTCGCTCAGGGGCGAGAGAAGCTGCATAAGGGATTTGCCTGTAGCCATGGGTTTTCTGTTCTCAGCGAAAAGAAAAAACAGGATGCCCACCAGCAGCAGGCAAGCCGCATAAATGACCGGCATTTGCCGCCATCCATCCGGGTTAGCCCCATGGTCGGTCAGTGTATTCAGAAGAGAGGGGCCGACCAGGGTGGTTACAGAAGCACCTGCAGCTCCCGTGCCGAAAATGCCTATCGCCCGACCTTGCCAGCTCTGGGGATACCAGACCGAGGTATAGGCTACACCAACGGCGAAGCTGGTACCAGCCAGTCCGAAAAAGAAGCTTAATATCAGAAAAGAGGTGTAGCTATTGGCGTAAGAAAGGAGAAACAAGGGGATGGAACAAAATACCAGCAGGGTCCCGAAGACCCACTTTCCACCGAATTTATCGGTCAGAATGCCGATGGGCAGACGCAGGAGTGATCCTGTCAATACCGGTACGCCGAGCAGCCAGCCAATGTCAACCATGCTCCATTCAAAGATGCCATTATCGGTAAGGTAGGTTACCAGTACACCATTGATCATCCAGGCAGCAAAGCTGACAAGGAACCCGAGTGTATTCAAGAAAAGAATCCGATGAGATTTAAGTCCTGGTTGAGTCTCTGTTATCATGGTAGATGAATTGGAGTTTCTATACACTACAGTCTAAACGGCCTGAATGTTTGTTGCGGGCGGCTTCGAGCGCCCTTGAAAAGCTCGATACTCCTGTTCTGGGCTGTGCCTTAGCTTTAAAACCTCTACGGAGATCAGCAATCTGCTTCCGGGGAATATGCAGATCTACTGCTGTTTCTGCCAGACAAGGGGCAAGTAGAAGCTTGCGTTATTTTCAAAGTTACCTTACAACAGATCCTAATTTTATTTGTTAGATATAGCTAACTTTCTATATTTGATTTGCAAAACAAATAATTTAGATCATATGAAAGTGCTCTCCGCTTTAATACTTATAATTCTCTGTTCAGTGTCGGCACGTGCTCAAACCGGTACGCTAATGGGCAGGGTGACAGATTCGTACGGTCATGTCATAGAAATGGCTTCGGTGTCTCTGCCGCAGTTAAAGATCGGAACGTCAGTAGATAGCCTGGGCTATTACCGCATCACGGGAATACCGAAAGGTCACTGGAAGGTTCAGGCGTCCTTTGTTGGATACCAGCTTTGGTCGGGCCATATTGATGTGGACGACTCCATTACAGTGACCCGTGACATTGTACTGCAGGCATCGAATGCCTCGCTGAATGAAGTGGTGGTATCTGGAACCATGAAGGAAGTTTCTAAACTCGACAGCCCGGTGCCTGTTGAAGTATATACATCGAAGTTCTTCAGAGCCAACCCCACGCCTTCGGTCTTTGATGCGCTTCAGAATATCAATGGTGTTCGTCCCCAACTGAACTGCAATGTCTGCAGTACCGGCGACATTCACATCAACGGTCTGGAAGGGCCCTATACCATGATCCTGATTGACGGCATGCCGATCGTGAGTGGCTTGTCTACGGTTTACGGACTGAGTGGTATCCCGCAGTCGCTGATCGATCGTGTCGAGATCGTAAAGGGACCTGCCTCTACCTTGTACGGGAGTGAGGCGGTAGGCGGACTGATTAACATTATTACCAAAAACCCGGTAAGCGCGCCCCTGGTATCGGCAGATGTTTTTGGCACGAGCTGGGCGGAGGTAAATGCCGATCTGGCGGCTAAGTTTCAGGTCGGTAAGAAAGCGCATTCACTGATCGGTGTGAACTATTTCAATTATCAGAACCCGATCGATAATAATAAAGACGGCTTCACGGATATCACCTTGCAGAACAGAATTTCAATATTCAACAAGTGGAGCTTCAACAGAAAAGAGAACAGGATCTTATCGATGGCTGCGCGCTATGTATATGAGGATCGCTGGGGAGGTCAGATGAACTGGAACCGGAATTATCGGGGAGGAGATGAGGTATATGGGGAAAGCATCTACACCAAACGGTGGGAGTACTTCGGGACTTATCAGCTCCCTGTGAAGGAGAAAATCACCTTTATGTTCAGCGCTAACGGACATGATCAGAACAGCGTTTATGGAACGACCATCTATCATGCCGACCAATATGTAGGTTTTGGACAGCTCTCCTGGAACAAAGGGATCGGGAGGCATGATATCCTGGCGGGACTGGCCTATCGCTACACGTATTACGACGATAATACACCGGCTACACGGTCGTTTGAAGATCCGCAAAGGAACAGACCATCGCATACCAGTCTGCCGGGTATTTTTCTGCAGGATGAGATTAGCCTGAATGAGAACAATAAGCTGCTTCTTGGATTGCGCTACGATTATAACTCCATTCACGGCAGTATCCTGACGCCCCGGATTAATTATAAGTGGAACTCTGCGGACAAGAACAACGTTCTGCGCCTGAGTGTCGGAAATGGCTACCGGGTGGCTAATGTGTTCACAGAAGATCATGCGGCACTTAGCGGATCAAGGGAGGTTGTGTTTCGCAGTGATCTTCAGCCTGAGACATCCTGGAATGCAAATATCAATTTCGTGAAAAAGATCTTCTTGTCTGACGGCGGTTTGCTCGGTCTTGACGCAACGGGATTCTATACCCGTTTCAGTAATAAGATTATTGCCGACTATGAGACTAATCCGCAGGAGATCATCTTCGATAATTTGTCGGGATACGCGGTTTCCAAAGGTATTTCTCTCAATATAGACCTTTCCTTGCCGAGCGGACTGAAGTTCCTGCTGGGGGGTACTGCAATGGACGTTTACAGTCAGGAGGAAGGCTTGCGGCTGCGCCAGTTGTTCACGGAACAGTTTACGGGTGTTTGGAATGTGGGGTATGCATTCAAAGGTTTGGGAATGACGGTCGATTATACAGGGAATTTATATGGCCCCATGCGCTTACCTTTGCTTAGTGATACAGACCCGCGTCGGGATCATTCGCCCTGGTGGAGCATCCAGAATATTCAGCTGACGAAAGCGGCGGGTAAAGGTCTGGAGATCTTCGGAGGTGTGAAGAATCTGTTGAACTGGACACCGAACAGGGGGAATCCCTTCATTATTGCCCGTTCGCATGATCCGTTTGATAAGCAGGTGCAGTTTGACATGCAGGGCCAGGTGGTGGTGACGCCTGAGAATCCGTATGGACTGACTTTTGATCCTTCGTACGTATATGGTCCGAATCAGGGGATACGGGGCTTCTTAGGGGTCCGTTATAACCTTTTCAAGTAAAAGAGAATGGGTATATTGAAGTTATTGGTTCGTTTCCGTGCCGTGCCGATTGTATTGTCCGTACTGGGAGGGATGTGCATTTCGCACGCAGATGCGCAGGTGCGTCCGCTTGAATTCAGGAACCTGCAGGATAGTTTGGTTATAGAGCCCAGGCCCGTTCTCCTGCTGATCACGACGGATTGGTGTGTGTATTGCAGGATGCAGAAATTTCATATCCATAAAAATAAGCAGTTTGCAAAGAACAGGAGCCATTTTTATTATGCCGAGCTTGATGCTGAAGACAGAGACCCTATTCAGTTCAAGGGGCGAAGCTACCGCTATCTGCCGGGAAGCGAGTCGTCGGGTGTTCATGAGCTGGCTGTGGCATTGGGCCGGCACAACGGCTCGCTGTCATATCCCACATGGGTAGTGCTGGACCGCGATCTGCGCGTCATTTACCGGCATAGTGGTGTGTTGAACCGGAAGGAACTGGCGCTCATGACCGAGTCGCTAATTAAATGGGACCAAGAGAAATAACTTATTCCGGGTGCTGTAACATTTGTTGAGGGGCTGTATCTAACCCGGCGTAAATAAAAATAAATCGTGGTTCAGCTTATTCAACATGCCATCATTCGAAGAAATTTATAACCGCTATTCTGCCCAGATATTCCGGGTTTGCATGGGCTATACCAATGATGCTGATCATGCAAAAGATCTGGTACAGGAAACCTTCATTTCGGTATGGAAGAACTTGCCGGGTTTTCGCAATCAGTCGCAGATCAGTACCTGGATCTTCAGAATCGCTACCAACCATTGTTTGCGGGCGATGGAAGTCGCCAAACGGATGCCTGCAGCGGAGCTGCCCTTTCATTTAGCGGAGGTGGAGGATGAGTCTGAAGAGGAGAAGCTGAGCATGCTTTACCGTTGTATTGCTGAACTGGAGGAGACAGACCGGATCATCATCTCTCTCGAACTGGAAGGTTTGCCGCAGGCAGAAATTGCCGAAGTAGTGGGATTAAGCAAGGGCAATATCCGCGTGAAGATTCATCGGATAAAAGATAAACTGACTCAAAAATTTGAAGCATATGGACAATTTAAATGATCTGAAAGCCATATGGCATACGGCAAAAACAGACAAACTGCCCAGTTCATCGGAGATGTTGCAGCTGATCGGCACATTTCGCCGGCAGAAACTGAGAAATAAATGGGGTGCTATTGTCGGGTCCATATTTTTTAGCTGTTTGATACTCGTAGTACTCGTGGCGGTCGACTTTCGCCTGCTAACGACCTATGTGGGCGGGGCGTTGATGATTCTTTCGGGCGTGCTGATAGCCGTTTCGAATATCCGCTCACTTAAGCGGTTTAATCAATTGCTGGATTGCAGCAATCTGGAGTTTCTCGCTTTTATAGACCAAACCCGTGAGAATCAGGCTTATTATTATAAGAAGACGATGGTCAGGATTATATCGATTTGCTCAGTAGGCTGGCTGCTGTATCTTTATGAGCCCATCCATAGGCAGTCACTTTGGCTTATAGGAGTGTACTATGTCATCGCCCTGACCTACCTCGGGGTGCTGTGGTTCGTTGTGCGGCCGCGAACTTTCAGGAAACACACACTTAAACTGGAAGCAACGAAGAAGAGATTTGAGAATATATCTAAACAACTTAATTAATATGAAACGTACCACAATTCCAAAACCAGCCCTTCTGTACCTGATTAGCGGACTGTTAATCACCACCCTGACACCTGTTTTGGCGCGGTATTATCCAATGTCTGATCTCCTGAGAGGTTTCTGTACGGGCCTCGGTCTAACTCTGGAGGTGATCGCTCTTATTTTGATCCAGCGAAGCAGAAAAAATCAAAAATGCCAGAATTCCGGTGTTTTTAGAAAACTTAGATAAGAAACAGAGTATGCAAATTGAAGTCCACCTTCTCGGCGCTAAGAAAATTGCCGAACTATTTTCTAAGCAGATGATCATAAGCAGTGTTGATGATGCGCTTGAATTGATAGGGAACCTTTATTATCAGGATTTTGATGCGATACTGATTGATGAGCAAAATATCTGCCCCGAATTTTTTGATCTGCAAAACGGAATGGCGGGCGAGATTCTTCAAAAATTCTCCAATTATCGTCTACGTGCTGGTATAGTCGGAAGTTTTTCAAAGTATGAGAAGAAGAGTTTTCAGGACTTCATGAAGGAGAGCAACAAGAATAAACATATCAACTTTGTAAGTTCGCGCGATGATGGTCTAAAGGTCCTTTCACTCTAAGCTGCGTTTATGTGATGCTTCCGGTAGTAGGGAAGTACTTTTTTCTAAACCGGACCGACTGATCGGGGAACTTGTAAATGAGAGTTGATTCGGAGATCAGTAAGCTGGTAAACCGTACCTGCTCGCCCCCCTTCATGGTCAGAACGAAGATCCGGCAGTCAAACCAGGGACTCCTCGAGGCCGAAGTTCCATAGGAATCAATCGCAATGACCTCTTGTTTGCTATAGACCTTCCCCTGATCGGCGGAGGAGTAAACAAATTCGTCATGACCTCTTGATATCTCCAGATAGCTATCACCGTCAGCTTTACGGTAATCAAAGTACAGGTAGAGAAGCGGGGCCCATAATATGCTGAGCAGGAAAATAGTCATGATGGATGCGAATAACATCATGTTACCCGCAGTTTGAAAGCAGGCAAGGAGAAGCAAGCTTAGAAAAGGAGGGGTGCTTATCAGGGGGACTGTAAAAAAGACCAGCTTTGCCCTTGTATCAGTTGTGTACCTGAATGTCTTTGTTCTGAAATGATCTGCCGGCCTGATGGTGAATGAATATTTTTCAAAGGCTGGTAGGTCTCCTTCTTGTTGAACATAGTTTGCGACGCAGAAACAAACCTCTTCCAGGCTGCCGGCGATCTGGACGTATACCTTGTTGCGCCGGTCGAGCAGGTAAAGAGCAAATTTTGAAGAAAAGTATGGGCCGATCTTGAGGCAGGAGCCCGCTGGATGTTCGAGGGTAACGGAGGGACAGGTGAGTTGTACCGGAACACCGTTTCGTTCCCTGGCCCAGGGATAGCTTTTGATCAGGGCTTGGGTATCCTCCAGATTTCGTTCTGCAATGTGATGGAATTCTCCTTTTTCACTATTTTTGTATTGTAGCTTAGATATCACTTTCAGGTGCTTAATTCAATGGTAAAATATTTTGAAGATAGCTTTTCTCTTCAGCAGATAAAAATTCTATATTACATCTGAATTAACACACACGAAAATTATGAAACTAAACCTATCACTACTGGTGCTGGCGCTCGCCTGCATATCAGTGGCGCGTGCGCAAACCGAAAAAGGAACCAAGAATCCGTTGGCTACACGACACAAAAGAACAGTTCAGAAAACTCTGAGCAAAAAGCAAAGTTGACAGATGTTAATATCGGACCTACATTTAGCTATTTTATCGCTGACCGCCTGGATTTGGGCGCTAGCCTAAGTTATCTTCGTACTGAACAGGATTTACCAGGGTTCTAACTTTTATTCAAATGGTAGCAGTATGGATCAGGTTGGTGCGTCAGTATTCCTGAGGAAACACATCATGTTGTCTGAGCAGTTTGGGATACGCACCGGACCCTTTGTGACGTTTACCAAGGGTGAATCAACTCAAGCCTATAGCAACGATGCTGATAATACTGTGAAGTCTAACTCGTTCAGCGGCGGAGTGAATCTCGGAATTGAGTATTTTCCTGTTAAGAGAATTGGTATAGCAGCGAATCTGGCTAGCCTTTCTTACGGACATTCGAGGATGAAACAACAACAAGGAACCCGAGAGGTAACGAAAGTCAATTCCTTTGCATTCGATGTGACGAATGGTCTTAATTTGTCGGTCTTCCTGATTTTTGGAGGTAATAGCAAATAGCGATTCATGAACGACAAAGTCAACCGATGCGCCAAATACGACACAGCGAGAGCTGTATTACAGTATTACTCCGGCTTACAGTTACTTTTTTGCAGATCAGTGGGAACTTAAAGGTGGCTTGGGACTCTCCGTTTCCAGTGTTCGCAGCAAAACAGATGGAGACATCTCGAAAGCCTCAACTTACGCCCTGGTTCCTTCTATTGCTCTTAGAAGACATCTGATGCTAACCCCTAAGTTAGGTATTGCCGGTGGTCCCTACGCGCTTTATGCGTTTAATAAAACCAACTACCCGTCTGAAGAAAACACGGAATTTAAGCAGTACAATATTGGTGCAGACCTGCATATCGAATATTTTCTGATGCAGCGTTTTGGCGTTTCTGCGAGGTTGTTTGGTGTTTCCTATAGCAAAATGCGCACCGATCCAACAAATTATTCGGGTTTTAAGTCCAGCTCATTTAATGCCGGTTTAACCAATCAGTTGAGCCTGCGGTTTTTTTATGTATTTGGAAAGGGTTTCGGGAAGTAGGACGATCGGTTGTGAATTAAGCAGCTTCGAAAATAATTTAGCTTTTTATCTATGAGCTGAAAAATTATTACCTTGACAGGCGCTTAAACTAACCAAATTATATGCTCTTGATTGATCCGAAGGATAAGCTTCCCAAAGTAACTCAGATTGTGCAGGCGATTGTACGCGATATTGAAAAAGGTGTGCTGAAGAAAAATGATCGCCTGCTTTCCATTACAGGTTTCAGTAAGAAACACAAGATTGCCCGGGACACTGTTGAACGCGCTTATAAGCGCCTGAAAGACGAGGGATACATTATTTCTGTTCCGGGAAAGGGGAACTATATCGATGAGGTCGACCAATCCAGCATCCGAATCCTGATGGTGCTCAACAAGCTTAGTTCTTATAAGAAAGATGTGTATGAAGCCTTCACCAGGACCCTGGGGCGAAAGGCGAAGGTGGACCTACAGGTTCATCACTATGACCCGAAAATGTTAAAGGAAATTCTGGATGGGGCAAGAGGCAGGTATCATTACTATGTGATTATGCCCCATTTTTTTCAGCATCTGGAAGAAAAGGAGTTCACAGATATCCTCGCCGAGGTCCCTTCACATGAACTTGTGTTGCTCGATAAAAATGTGTCTTTGGATATTGGCAATTATATTGCCGTGTATCAGGATTTTAAAAAGGACATCTATAATGCCCTGAGTTCAGCTACAGACCTGATATCTAAATACAGCAGCATCACCATTATCTTCCCGGAACACAGTAATCATCCTACTGAAATAACAGAGGGCATACAGCAATTTTGTAATGAGAATAAAAAACAGTTCTCTATCGTGGCGGATGTGAGTCATACCACGTTGAAGAAGCGACATGTTTATATTACCCTTACGGATTCAGATCTCGCGTCGCTGATCAAAAGTGTGCGATTAAAGGGGCTAAAAATAGGGGAGGAGATCGGTATTATTTCCTTCAATGAAACAGCATTGAAGGAATTGCTTGACATTACCGTTATCACGACTGATTTTGAGGCAATGGGCGAGACTACCGCGCGGCTGATCATGGACAAAGACTATGTTCAAGTCCATAATCCATTCAAATTAATCAAACGGCAATCACTATAGATATGTATAGGAAGATCTTTTGAACGCGTCTTCCTGATACATATCAAATTGGGTGTTTTAAAGTTTCATACTTATGGCAGACCTTGCCTAAAAGCACTTTGTAGTTAACTTAAGCGAATAATTCGGTTCTAGCGGCTCGTTGGTTTGAATCAGCCTTTGTGCACCGGTGTTAGCGGGACAGGCTATTGCATTCGGTGCGTCGTAAACCAGCTCTGACACTTTTTCGGCAAGCTCTTGCGGTACATAAATCTGGGTTTCGGTAACGGAATATCCACTTGGAATAAAGCGTATGTAATAGCCGTCAGGATGCAGAGACCAGGTACCGGAAGGGAACTCTCTATCTGCTTCAGGTACAAGTCCTGCGAGCATAGCATATCGCTCCATGTCTTCATAAGTGGAAGTGCCCGATGCAGCCAACCGGCGGATATTATTTTCAGCTTCGAATATAGCCTGTAGTCCCTGTGGGAGTTCCGCTTTCGCTTTCGCCACCATATTGTCGGGTAATATACCCAGGGCGCCACCTTCCAGTTTCAATAGCTCGGCCGGGCTAAGCAGGATCGTTGCTGTGCGTTTAATGCGGGTGTTGTAATCAGCAAAACGCGTACGGGCAATGATTGCCCAGAGCAGCTCCTGAATTTCGCGCTGACTGACATTGGGATGGGTTTCCGCATTCTTCAGGATGGAGATGACCACTTCTTTTTTCGGACCCAGAACGGGAGCAAGCATGTATCCATCTCCGCTGCTGGGACCTCTGGTGCCTGCCTGCAGGCAGTAACTTTTATTAGTCATGGTAAAATAGCCCACACAAAGCTTAAAGCCACCGCCCTCGGCTTTAGGTAAGAGGTAGAGCGGTTGAGCTTTCTGTCCCTCAACGAACGAAGGTGGCTTTTTGCCGGCGGTGCTGACATCCTTGAAATTGGTTGTGATAGCAGCTCGCGGCTGAATGAGTTTGCCGAGGCCGCCGCCGGTCAGTTCTGTACCTTTGTCCATCAGCTTCTTGCCGAGGCCACCGAATTGTGCATGGATGTTAAAGGAAATGGTAGAAAATAGAGTAAGGAGTAAGAGTGTTTTTTTCATTTAGATGGGTATTGTAACGCAAGATAAAGAAATTTTCGTATCTGGATAAACTTGAAAAGCCGTTTAGGGTTTGACAATATTTTTGCAAACGCAAGGGAGATGGCTGGTTGTGATATTGGATTAAATCAAAGGCCGATAAAATTAAACATCTTATGATATTTGCAGTAGCTTTGCTGTAATGGAAAGCAGGTTAAACACAATTCAGGAAGCAATAGCTGACGTTCAGAATGGTAAGATCGTCATTATAGTCGATGATGACGACAGAGAGAACGAAGGAGATTTTATGGTTGCGGCCAGGTTTGCCAGTCCCGAGGTGGTGAATTTTATGGCTGCGCAGGGCAGGGGCCTCATTTGCGCACCTCTGACAGGAAGCCGCTGTGATGAGCTTCACCTTGAATTGATGGTGGGAACCAATACGGCAACCCATGAAACCAATTTTACAGTATCTGTTGACCTGATTGGCAAGGGTTGTACCACTGGAATATCTGCTTCTGACCGTTCCAAGACGATCAGGGCGCTGATCGATCCCCTCACTCAGCCTGCTGACCTGGGGCGACCCGGACATATTTTTCCTTTGCGTGCGAAAGAGGGCGGGGTTTTAAGACGCGCCGGTCACACCGAAGCTGCGGTCGACCTGGCTAGTCTGGCGGGACTCGAGCCTGCAGGCGTGATCGTAGAGATCATGAACGAAGATGGGGAGATGGCGCGGCTTCCTGACCTGCTTAAGCTTGCTGAGCAGTTCAATATGAAAATCATCTCGATCAAAGATCTGATCGCCTACCGCCTGAGTTCAGAAAGTTCCATACGCAAAGAAGTGGCCATCAACCTTCCTACGGAATGGGGGAATTTTAATATGGTAGCTTATACCCAACTTGATTCTGGAGACCATCATCTGGCCCTGGTAAAAGGAGAATGGGCGGCAGACGAGCCCGTCATGGTGCGGGTGCATCGCTCCTGTATTACGGGGGATATTTTTGGATCCTGCCTCTGCGACTGCAACAATGTTCTTCACAAAGCCATGGAGATGGTGGAGAAGGAGGGTAAAGGTGTGGTGATCTACATGAACCAGGAGAGTTTTGGTACAAGTTTGCTGGATAAGCTTTATAAATACAATGGCATGGAGGCTGGGCAGCGCGCTCCTTCAGCACCGGGAACGGTAACAGCCGATCAGCGGGATTATGGTATTGGAGCGCAGATTCTCAGGAGCCTGGGTATTTCGAAGATGAGACTTTTATCCAACAATCCGAAGAAAAGAGCGGGTTTGCGCGGATATGGAATTGAGGTGGTTGATATTGTGCCGATCTCCTGAGGCTGTTAATAAAGATTTTTTTAACATTTAAGATGTGTACATATTTGAAATTTGCGTTTTCGGCTATCCTGATCTTTTGCTTGTCAAGTGTTTATTCACAGGATCGTCTTGTAACGGCAGAGGGGACAACCATCAGGGGAAAGATCACCGGTGTGGGCACATCCTCAATTAAGCTGAAAACGGAAGATGGGAAAACAAAGAAGTTTAGCCCCCTGCAGGTAGCCAGCTTTTATGATGATGGCAACAGGTATCTGAGCCGCCAGGTGATGGACAAGAAGGACGCTGTCTGGCGATTTGTACGTGTCGTTGATGCTGGGGCGGTGAATCTGATGACCATTGATGAAGGGTATTCCCCCGGCTTACAGGTGGGAACGGCAGTTGCCTCCATGGGTATGGGCGGAATAGGTGTTTCAGTTGGTGGCGGCAGGAAAAAGCCCGCCTATTATATACAAAAGAAAGATAGCACCAATGTTCTTGAAGATATTCTTCCCGGATTTCTTGCCGGTGAGAGCCGTAAACAAAAGGTTGTAGAGATCCTTCAGCAGGCGATGGGAGATATTCCTGAGATTGCAGAGCGGATCAATCTGGACATGAAATTTACTTCCAAGATGCTTGAAACCCTTGTTAAAGACTATAACGATTTGGCAGATCGCAAGCTGTATTATATCAAGGAATCAAAGTGAATGGGAAACTGATTGATCCTTTTTCCTGTTGCGTGATAAACAGCGTTCGCGATCGCCGGCGGTATGGCCACGAGGCCGATCTCACCGACGCCCTTTGTTCCCAGCTCATTCACAATCTCATCCGTTTCTTCTACAAAGATGACGTCGAGCTCATGAAGATCGGCATGAACCGGAATATGGTATTCCGCGAGGTTCTGATTCATGTATTTTCCAAGTTCATGATCGGTGATCGTTTCTTCCCGCAGGGCTTTGCTGATCCCCCAGATCATGCCTCCTAAGATTTGGCTGCGTGCCGTCTTGGGGTTAATGATGCGTCCGGCTGCCACTGTAGTGAGCGCCCGGGTGACGTTAATGATGCCCAGCTCCTCATCAACTTCCACCTCGACAAAGGCTGCACTATGCGCGGCTCTAGTGTATTTTTTCAGCTTCAGTGCTTTCGGAACGGAGAGGTTCGTTGTTTTGATCACCTTCCCTTTGTTCGCCTCGATGATCTCGCGGAAGCTGATGGAATCGTGGGGATCTGTTTTCAGACTGACAGCTCCCCCGTGGAATAGTACATCCTCGGGTTTTAGCTTTTTCCATGTAGCTCCCTTTATAGATTGCGCTTTTTGAAAGATCTTTTTGCGCAGGGCTGAACCTGCCGCCTTGATGGCAGAACCTACGGTAGATACTGTAAAGGAACCTCCCTGAATAGGTGCGAAAGGCATTTTGCTGTCACCGTATGAGAAGCTCACGTCTTCGATAGGTAATCCGAGTTCGTCCGCGGCAATCTGTGTCATGACGGTGAGGGTTCCGGTGCCGATGTCCGTCACGGCGCTCAGCACGTGTAGTTTTCCTTCTTTGGTAAGGCGTGCTTCTGCACGCGCAGGAAGCTGCATGGATTCCCAGATGCCTGTGGCCATTCCATATCCTACCAGCTTATTCCCACGCTTCATGCTTCGTGGCTGTGGGCTTCGCTCACTCCACCCGAATTTCTCTGCGCCCTGCAGGTAACACTGTCTGAGTTCTTTGCTGGAAAAAGGGCGTCCGGTGCTTTCATCCGTTTCCGAATAGTTGATGAGACGCAACTCCAGGGGATCCATATTTAGCGCATAAGCGAGCTCGTCCATCGTACTTTCTATGGCGTGACTGCCTGTGCTGCCTCCGGGAGCACGCATATCCAGCGGCGTAAACACATCCATCGGCACCAGCTTGTATTCCATTAGGGTATTGGCTGAAGGATAGATCATATTGCTCCAGTTGACCACCACCTCAGTGTAATCTTCAAACCGCGATGTTTCGGCGTAGGCGGCATGATGGAGCGCCTGTATCTTTCCTGTAGCATCCGCCCCGAAATGCGTATGCTGCAGCGTAGGCGGGCGATGTCCGAAGGTAAACATCTGATGCCTGTCCAGCGTTACCCGCACCGGCCGTTTCAACTCCAAAGCTGCCATGACAGAGAAGAACAGCTGGAACTGGGGACGGAGTCCGGATCCAAAAGCACCGCCCACATAGGGTGATATAACCTGAACATTCTTGTACTTGAGTCCGAATACGTTAGAAACATACAGCTGACAGTTGACGGTGCCCTGAGTTTTGTCATAAATCTTCAGCTTACCTTCGCCCTCATATATGGTTGTCGTAGCGAACAGCTCAAGGGGGTTATGATGTTCGGTGCCGTGAAGAAATTCTCCCGAAGCCTTGGCGTACGACTGTTCGTAGGCTTTTCTGTAGTTTCCGACAGGTTTGGTCGGGAGCGGTTTCAGAAACGTTGCAAGTCCGACTTTTGGAGACCGGGCCTTGTTGAGGTTGTCGATCAAGTTTGTGTCAAACGCTTCTTCTTCGTACTCGAACTTTACAAGGGTAGCGGCGTATCGTGCCAGTTCGAATGTTTCGGCTACGACAAGAGCAATCGGCTGACCGTTATACAAGATCTTCGCATCTGCCAGGGGCTTGAATGCATTCCCCGGAGGAGCATCCATGTCTGAATATTGAAAATCAAACCAGGCCAGGGAAGGACGGTTCTCATGGGTAAACACTTCAATGACGCCTTCCAATGCCTTCGCAGGAGTGGTGTCGATATGCTTTATCTGTCCTTTGGTGATGGTGCTGTTGACAATATAGCCGTAAACAAGGTTTTCCGCAGGATACTCTCCGGCGTATTTTGCTGCTCCGGTCACTTTTAGATGTCCTTCCAGACGGCTGATGGGTTTTCCTATAGATGGTTGAACTGACATGCTGCTGATTTTAAAGTGAAGGTTGTGCCCCAGGTAATTGAGAAGCGGGATCGAGTGCCATTAAGCAGTTGCGGATAATCGCTTTTTTCGCCAGCCCGATCTTGAAGCTGTTGTAGGTATAGGGGATGGCGTTTTGAAGGATGATATCCGAACAGGCAGCAAAGCTTTCCCTTACTGCAGGTTTACCGACGAGATATTGCTCCGCCTCGCGACTCCGCCAGGGCTTGTGGGCTACTCCCCCAAGAGCAATGCGCGCATCTTTGATGATGTTCCCTTCCAGCTCCAGAGCTGTAGCGACAGACACCAGCGCGAACGCATATGAGTTGCGGTCTCTGAGCTTCAGGTATGAGTAGTGGCTGGAGAATCCTTTTTCCGGCAGTTCGATGCCGGTAATGAGTTCACCAGCTTTCAGATTGTTGTCCAGATGGGGTGTATCGCCTGGCAGCCGATGGAATTCCAAAAACGGAATACTTCGAGTGCCTCCGGGACCACTTACATGTACTATGGCATTGAGAGCAGCCAGTGCAATACACATGTCCGATGGAAATACGGCAATGCAGTGTTCGCTGGTTCCGAGGATGGCCATGATGCGGTTATACCCCGGAATAGCTGAACATCCTGTACCCGACTCTCGTTTGTTGCATGGGCTGTTTGCATCATAAAAGTAATAGCAGCGGGTTCTTTGCAGCAGGTTGCCTCCGTTGGTGGCCATGTTCCTGATCTGGGCAGAGGCACCAGCCAATATCGCCCGGGATAGCAGCGGATAGCGGCTTTCTACCAGGGGATTGTAGGCGGTATCAGCGTTTGTCGCCAGAGAACCAAGTAGTAATCCCCCGGATTCTGTTTCTACGATATTGTGGTGAGTACCGGTATGGTTGATGTCGACGAGCGTGTCGGCCGTCGTCAGAAAGTACTTCATCAGATCGATGATATTCGTGCCTCCGGCAATGACCTGATGGCCCTCTTTTTCGCTGAGCAGTCTGGTCGCCTCATCGAAGGAAGCTGCTCTTACGTAATCTGCGTTATTCATGAGTTCCCCCTTCCATCACCTCCATGATCGCGTCTATGATGCCGATGTTGGCACCACAGCGACACAGGTTTCCGCTCATCAGCTCTTTAACCTCCGCACGCGTTCTGGCTTTTCCCTCTCCAATCATCCCAATAGCGCTGCAGATCTGTCCCGGTGTGCAATATCCGCATTGAAAGGCATCATGGTCGATAAAAGCCTGCTGCAGCGGGTGAAGCTTCTCTCCCTCGGCAACTCCTTCAATAGTCGTTATGCTGGAGCCGTCTTTCATGACGGCAAGCGTCAGGCAGCTGATGATTCTCTTTCCATCACAAAGAACAGTGCAGGCTCCGCACTGCCCGTGGTCACAGCCTTTCTTGGTTCCGGTTAGCTGCAGATGCTCCCTTAAAGCATCGAGAAGTGAAACCCAGGGAAGGACCTGCAGTGAATGTTTTTCTTTGTTGACGTGTAAACTGATCACACGGGCTTGAGGTGCTGCCATACGAAGGAATTAAGAGGTAGATGATCTGTATGCTAACAAGGAACAGCTCGCGTGCTAAAAAAGTTTTATTCAGGCGGCATGCTGCCGGAAAGTTGATCATAATCAGCGGGCGTGTCCAGGTCGATCTCCCCGCCGGGGAAAGGAACATTCGTGAGCTTATCCGCATGGAGAGTCAGCAGCTTTTTCGCCCCTTCGTGACCGCGCAGCATCATCAACTCAGGAAAGTATTGCGCGGGGAAGAGAGCCGGTACACCTGCCGTACCCTGATAGCTGGATGCGATAATATGCGAGGGGGCATTCTGATGGGCCGCAATCAGGTTAATGAAGATAGCGGAGGAAATAAAAGGCTGATCGCACACGCTGATGATGCATCCGGAGACCGGCAGATTTTTCATTTTCAGTTCCTGAAGACCCCTTTGAATAGAAGAAGCCATACCGCTCTCCCAATCGGGATTATGGCAGATATGTAAGTGCGGGCGATTCAGGTGGGGACTGATGAGATCCGCGTGTGCACCGGTGACAACGCACACGAATACTGAGGGTAGTTTAAGTGCTTCATCGATCGTGTGGTTTAGCAGCGTTGTGCCATTTACCTGCAACAACTGTTTGGGCCGTCCCATTCTGCTGGAGCTGCCGGCGGCTAGGATGATGATGGCGTAGTTGTGCATATTTTCTAAACCTGATCTTTTTGAAGTTTGGCGTGAATGGGGGCTTCTTTGTCGCGAAGAAAACGGCCGTTTGCAAAAGAAAATGCGGCTTTTATCTCTGCGGTGATAGACAGCGCGATTTCTTCGGCTGTCTCAGCGCCTATATCCAGGCCAACTGGGCTGTACAGGTTTTCCTGCAGGGCAGGAGGGATCCTATCTCCGATCGCTTCCAGATCATCGGTCATCCTGATGAATTTCCTCTTAGGGCCCAGGATACCTACGTAAGCACATTCCATGACGGTGAGCTGTCTCAGTACTTCGAGGTCATAGTTGTAGTTGTGCGTCATGAGCAGCAGGGCCGTCCTGCTGTCGAGTGGTATTTCGCTGAGCACCGTGTCTGCTTTGGCAACGATGATGCGGTCTGCGTCAGGGAAGCGCTGGGGGGTAGCATGGGTATAACGTCCGTCTGCAACGGTAGTGCCCCAACCCAGGATACCTGCAATCTTCAGTATGGGAAAAACATCGTTTCCTGCTCCAAAAATCACCAGGTTGAGCTTAGGTTCAATGACCTCAATAAAGGCAGTGAGGTCGGGACCGTACTGTTTCACCTGGCTGGTTTGTGTCTGCCAGGCGGCCTGTGCGTCGCCGGGCAGATCAACTGGCAGCGAATGGTGTTCGTCGCCTTCACTGAGGGCAGCGCCCTGATCATTCAGGAAATAGCTGGTTCCCGGTTGAAGATGATGATGTACAAGGGAAAAGAGCGTTACAAGCACCGAACAGTTGCGGGCAGTGGCAGCTTTCCGGAGCGGGGTTATGGGATTGTATGAAGCCGTTTGATGAAGAGGCTCGAAGAGAATGTGGATGGTTCCGTTGCAGCCCAGCTGTACACCAAAACGTGCATCATCCTCGTTTGTGGTGTCGTAGGTTACGAGTTTGTTCCGGCCCTCGTGGATCGCCAGCATCGCCTTTCGAAGCGCGTCGCCCTCCAGACAACCGCCGCTGATGGCGCCGGTCAGCGCACCTGTTTCGGTGACCAGCATGCGTGCTCCGGGTCTTCTGTAAGATGAGCCTTCTACATGGACCACAGTGGCCAGCGCTGTTTTCTGTTGATGTGCAGAGGCCTCGTCGTATGCCTTGATGATGTCGTCTATTTCTTTCATGTGAGCCTGGGGATTCTATGAAGACCGGTTTTCTAAAACATCCGGACGACCGGGATGTTTTCACTTACCTTTGTGCGGGGGAAATTTTATATGATACATCAAAATCTGTTGCTGATTCTGACGCTGTTCTTTGCTATGGCCTTGTTATACCTGCTGAGTCAGAAGCTTAAAATATCATACCCCATTTTCCTGGTGATTGGTGGCCTGGGGATCTCCCTGTTGCCCGGGATGCCGGTGATCAGCATAGATCCGGACCTGGTGTTTCTGATCTTTCTTCCTCCTTTGCTGTTTGAGGCTGCCTGGAATACGTCCTGGCAGAGTTTCTGGCGGTGGAAGCGACCGGTGTTCTCGCTTGGATTCGGTCTTGTTTTCTTCACATCGCTTGCTATTGCCTATTTCTCCGCAAGCATCATTCCAGGTTTTACACTGGCTCTGGGTTTTCTGTTGGGAGGAATCATATCGCCACCGGATGCTGTGGCGGCGACCTCTGTATTGAAGGGGCTAAATATGCCCAAGAGGGGGCTCGCGATATTGGAAGGGGAGAGTCTGGTGAACGATGCGGCATCGCTGACGGTATTCCGGTTTGCCACGGCTGCAGTGCTGACCGGGCATTTCGTTATGCGGGAGGCGGCTGTCGAGTTCGTTGAGCTGGCCGTCATGGGCGTGTTTGTAGGATTGGCCATTGCACATATTCTTTACTTTATCCTTCGGTTCTGGGCACGCTCTTCGAGTATCACGACACCGATCACACTGATAGCACCATATCTGATGTATATTACGGCAGAAGAATTTGAATGGTCGGGAGTTCTCGCCGTGGTCAGTGGCGGACTGTTCTTGTCGTTCCGTTCGAGGGAGTTTCTGAACTATCATACGCGCATCCAGGCGAAGGAGGTGTGGGAGACCGTCGGCTTCCTGTTAAATGGCTTTGTATTTATCCTGATCGGACTGGAACTTCCGCTGATCATGGGAGGACTGGGTGACTATTCGCGGGAGCAGGCCATTACCTATGGACTCATCATCAGTGGCATTGTAATCCTGATCCGCATTATTCTGGTTTATTTGTCGACCTTCCTGCCGCGCCTGCTCAGTAAAAAAGTCAGGCAGGAAGAGAACCATCCCGGCTTCAAGCTTCCGTTCATCATCGGTTGGGCGGGGATGCGGGGAGTGGTGTCGCTGGCTTCGGCTCTCGCTATTCCACTCACTCTGGAGAGCGGGGAGGCGTTTCCTCACCGCAATTTGATTTTAGTCGTCACCTTTGTGGTGATCCTGGTGACGTTGGTTTTTCAGGGCCTAACCTTGCCACTGTTCCTGAGATGGCTTAAGGTAGAAGAGGTTGATGATTATACCCCTGCGGAGGAGCAATTTGAAGCCATCAGGCTTCAGTTGGCCAGGCATTCGGTTGCCTATCTGGACAAGCACTACAGCAAACAGATGTCTGAATATGAAGCCATCCATCGAATTAAGGAGCAGCTGGAACGCATGATTCGCGTATCTGAGCTCGTGGAACGCGGTGACCTGAAGATGGATATCGGCTCCGTTAAAATGCTCTACAAGCGGATTATGCTGGAGCTAATCAATCTACGGAGGAATGCATTGCAGACAATTAGTGAGGAGAAAAGATATGATGAGGAGGTGCTGAGGGATATGGAGCATAATCTTGATCTGGAAGAGGCACGTCTGAACAAACAGTAGGCAAAAAAACATTGACCTTTTTTTAAGTTGGGCGCCGAAACGTTATATTTATGCGCCTAACTTATCATCAATGAGAAGATTTTTCTTCAGTGTGTTGCTATTGGCAGCACCTTTTCTAACCACGAGCGCCCAGGATTTTACTTTCGGACAATTCAGCCTGGAGGAACTTGATTTAAAAAAGTACGACCGCGACACGACAGCCAACGCTGTAGTGCTCCGGGAATTTGGTACCGCGCGTATCAGCAGCGGCGATGATACTCCTCTGATCTTTACCCACCACGTGAGAATCAAGATCTTCAACCGGAAAGGCTTTGAACAAGGAAATGTTGTAATACCGACATATAAAAGCAGCAATGACCGTTTTGAAACGGTATCGAAGATTAAAGCTGTGACTATTGGTAAAGACAAAGACGGAAATATCACGAAAACTCCTCTTGACCTGAAGCTGGTATACGAGGAGAACAAGAACAAGCATTGGGACCACGTGAAGTTTGCTTTGCCCAATCTGAGCGAAGGGTGTGTCATTGAATACAGCTATGAGATGCAGTCGCCTTACATCTTCAACTTCAAAGGTTGGGTTTTTCAATGGGATATCCCGAAAGTACGTAGTGAATATATTGCAGAGATCCCGGCGGTGTATAACTACAACGCGATACTAAAGGGTGCCCTGAAGCTTACGTCTAACAAGGCTGAACTGCTAAAGGAGTGTTTCTCGCCGGGGGGCGGACTGAAGGCAGATTGTTCCAAGATGACCTACGTGATGGAGAATGTGCCTGCCTTGGTGGAAGAGGACTATATGACGGCTGCAAAAAATTTCCGTTCGGCCATCTCATATGAGCTGGTGGATTATACCGACTATAAGGGGTATAAGCGAAAAGTGACACAGGAGTGGAAAGATATCGATTATGAGCTGAAGAAAGATTTCAACTTCGGAGCGCAGATCAAGAAAACGGATCTTTTTAAGGAGCGCCTGGTACCTGTGTTGCAGGGTGCGGGAGACGAGCTTAGCAAGGCGATGGCTGTCTATACTTATATCCAAAAATGGTACAAATGGAATAATATGCGATCGGCTTACAGCGATGAAGGTATCAAAAAAGCCTTTGACCGGCATAGCGGCAACTCGGGAGACATCAATCTGTCTCTGCTGGCTGCTCTAGGCGCTGCGGGTCTTGACGCAGATGCCGTCCTGCTGTCAACCCGCGACAATGGCCTGATCAATAAGTTGTATCCGGTATTAAGCGACTTTAATTACGTAGTGGCAAAAGTGAATATCGGGGACAAGAGCTATCTTTTGGATGCTACGGATCCGCTGCTTCCATTCGGATTGCTGCCTATTCGCTGTATCAACGATCAGGGCCGGGTGGTCAGTCTGAACAAGCCATCTTACTGGACGGATCTGAAAGCATCTCAGAAAGAGAGCAAGGTCTATTCTATGGAGCTGAAGCTGGAGGAAACCGGAAAGATACGCGGTACGATCACCGGATATTCGATGGGGTATGAAGCATATAACAAGCGGGTAGCTATCAGGAAATTCAATTCAACCGAAGAATATGTGGAGAACATGGACGAAAAGATGCCGAAGATCAAGGTAGTGAAGTTTGATATCCGGAATATTGACAGCCTGCAGAACCCACTGGTGGAAACCTACGAGGTGGAGATCGATGCATACGACAACCTGAACAAGCAGCAGATATCATTTAATCCTTACTTCATCAATCCGATGGAAGAAAATCCCTTTAAGCTGAGCAGCCGTTCATATCCGGTGGATTGGGGAGCACCATCGGACATCCGCGTTCATGTAAACCTTAGCTATCCCGAATCTTTTGAGCCGCTTATCCAACCGGCTAATGTTGGGCTGGCCTTGCCTGATGGTGGAGGAAGATATATGGCCGGAGTGGAACGGGTCGGAAATCAACTGACGATTTCTCAGATGACGCAATTAAATAAGTCCATTTATGAACCCGACGAATACCCGGCATTGAAGGAGCTGTTTAACAAGATAGTTCAGACGCAGAAGTCGGAAGTGATATTCAAAAAGAAATGATGAGATTGTTGACAGTTATCTGTCTTTTGCTGGCTTTTTCAGGCGCAAAAGCACAACAGAACTATGCCGTTGGTACTATATCATCCGATCTGAAGGCACGTGCAGGCGCTGTAGTGCGCAATGAAGAACTGACGATTGAGGTTAAGGCGCTGAACCAGGTCGATTATCGTTACAAGAAAGCCGTGACTATATTCAACAGTAGTGCTGACAGGGAAGCGAGGATTGCAGTCTGGTATGATAAAAGCAGGCACATTAAATCAATAAAGGCGACGATTTATAATGAATTCGGGATGGCTATGGGTAAGATTCAGGAAAAGGACTTCAAAGATGAAAGTGCTGCAAGCAGCTACTCTCTGTTTGAAGACTCAAGAGTCAGGCGTTTTCATCCTGCTGTAACATCTTATCCCTACACGTTGGAGTATGAATATGAAGTACGCTCGAAACAGAGCCTTGTCTTCCCGGAATGGTCGGCTATTCAGGAAGAGGGTGTTTCGCTGGAGAACTCACGTTTTACGTTTATATGCAGACCAGACTTTGATATACGTTACAAGGAGTTCAATTACCCGGGAAAAGTAGTCGAAAGTCTTGGTCCAAAAGGAGAGAAATGCTACACCTGGGAGATAAAGAACATGAAAGCCCTGAAAGAGGAACCTTACAGTCGTGATCCATCCTTGTCTTTGCCCTCAGTTAAAGTGGCCCCCAGAAAGTTTACGTACCAGGATGTAGCAGGATCGTTCAGTGACTGGAAGGAGTACGGGCTATGGATGAACCAGACGCTTTTGAAAGGAAAGGAGAAGCTTTCTGAAGCAACGCTGGTACGGGTAAGGGAGTTGGTGGCAGGCATTCAGGATTCGAGAGAAAAGGCGAGGAAGGTTTACGAATATGTTCAGGAGAAGACCCGCTACGTGAGTGTGCAGATTGGAATCGGCGGTTTTGAGCCTAGCCCGGCAGACGAAGTGGACAGGCTGGGCTATGGAGATTGTAAAGGGCTGGTTAATTATACCGGGGCGCTTCTGGCAGCTGTGGGCATTAAGTCTTACTATACATTGGTAGAAGCGGGAGATAACAAGACAGACGCGATACCGGATTTTGCGAGCATGAATCAGTTTAACCATGCTATCCTTTGTATCCCTTTTGAGAAAGATACTGCATGGATTGATTGCACGAGCAAAACTGCGCCTTTTAACTATTTAGGTAGCTTTACAGATGACCGTCTGGTATTGGTTTGTACGGAGGATGGAGGAAGGTTATTACGTACTCCGAAGATGAAGACCGAAGATAATCTGCAGATGCGGAGTGTGAAGATCAGGCTTGGGCCAGACGGGGGACTGGAGGGAGAGATGACGACGACGTTTTCGGGCTGGCAGTATAACAACAGAGAACACCTGGTTGGGGAGCCATTTACCGAACAGCTGAAAGTACTGCGGGAAATCTACCCGCTGAACAATCTGGAAATTGCGTCTTTTCAGCTTCAGCAGGATAAGGGTGAGCATCCAAAAACAACAGAAAAGTTTCAGTTCCATGCTCGTGACTATGCATTGATCAATGGTGAGCGATATTCGATCATACTCAATTCCATTAATCGTGCGCGTGGTGTCAAAGAAGTCATCAACAGGAAAAATGAGGTATATATAGACCGGGGCTATGTGGACATTGATGAAATTGTTTACAAGCTCCCCGCGGAATACCGGCTTGAATCAAAGCCGACTGACCAAATTCTGAAGAGTGACTTCGGAGAATTCAGTTTGAATATTAGGCTGGTTGATGATACGCTCGTTTACAAGCGTACAATTCGCTTAAATGAGGGACTTTACGCGGCAGAGAAATATGCCGGACTGGTTGATTTCTACCAGCGTGTTTATAATGCAGACCGGACCAGCCTCATGCTGGTGAGAAAGTAGGTATTGATATAATGATCTGTTTTTGTTAACAGGTTGTTATTCATGTGTTTGATGAATATGCTTATATTTATCAAACGCGTATGACCAGGTATGAAGAAGAAGTCGGTTTGATGCTGCAGTTCTGGCAGTATAAAATGAAACGTAAGCCGTCATTAACAAACAGGCTATCTAAAAGTATTCAGAATAAGATCAACGGGTTTATTCCCGACAAAGTACATCGTGCTATAACCGTGTCAATTGAAAAAATGGTTAAAGCTGTGCTCTTTGGTGCTAAACACACCACGTTCATGAAGATGAATGAGACATCTTCCTTGTTTCTGCGGGAAGCTAATGTTAAACAGAAGATTGCATTTTATCAGAAGACGGCCAGCGTCGAGGGTGCCGTTACCGGTGCAGGGGGCATACTGATGGGACTGGCAGATTTTCCGCTGCTCCTGGGGATCAAGGTTAAGCTCCTGTTTGAAGTTGCAGCCTTGTACGGGTATGATGTCAAGGATTATCGCGAGCGACTGTATATCCTGCATGTCTTTCAGCTTGCCTTCTCCAGTCAGCAGCGCAGGAATGAAGTGTACAGAATCATAGAGGACTGGGAGAGCTATAGCCGTTCCCTGCCGGAAGACGTAGACCACTTTGACTGGCGTACCTTTCAGCAGGAATATCGTGATTATATCGATCTGGCTAAGATGGCCCAACTGGTGCCTGTGATCGGCGCGGCGGTAGGAGCAGTTGCTAATTATCAGTTGGTAGCCTTGCTGGGTGATACGGCGATGAACTGCTACAGAATGCGAAAGATGCCACCATTAATCATTAAAACGCCATAGAATGAAAAAGCAACAATTTAGAGGACAAGCCCCGCTGGGTTTGCTCATGCTCATGATTCTTGTCTTGTCCTCCTGCGGCAGAGACCGGCTCGCGGCGAATAAAAATATCATTACGGAGAGCCGGGATGTATCTGGTTTCGAGCAGGTAGAAGCCGGTGGAGGCAATAATGTGCATGTGAGTTATGGCGAAAATTTTAAGGTCGAATTACGAGGCTCATCAAACCTCATTGCTGTATTTGAAGCCCGGGTCAACAACAAAGTGCTGAGTTTGGGCTATAAAGATGACGTGAACATTGAGGACGATGATGTCGAGGTTTTTGTGACCATGCCTGCGCTGAATGGCGTTTCGCTGAACGGGAGTGGAGATATAGAAATACGCGGATCATTCCCGGATGCAAAAAGGTTTTCAGTAAAGATTAATGGCTCGGGCGATGTAGGCATCGAAGATAAATTCAGGTGTTCTGTACTGGAGGTGGACATATCCGGATCAGGAAAAGCTGAGTTGTCGGATCTGCAGAATGCACGTTCAAAGGTCAAAATTTCAGGAAGCGGTGATACCTACCTGCAGGTTGAAGAAGAGCTCGATGTGAAGATTGACGGCAGCGGAACCGTTTATTATCGTGGCACCCCGAGGGTGAGCAGCGATATAAACGGTTCGGGCCAGGTAAGGAGGATATAGCGGCCAGATTGCTGAATTGTAGACACTTTACTCTGTGATCCTGAAGAAGTCGAAATCTGCATATCCCTTTGAGGGTAGCAGATGAGGGTTGAGGCAGGCGATACCAACTTTAGCACCAATCCATGTTCCTTTTTCCGTGGCGTATTCTGCTCCAATGGCTTTGAAGTTTTTCCCATCGGTACTGTAGGTGTACCGGCACATTTCCTTTTCATCAACATTTACGCGAAGCCACACTGTGCTGACGTTCAGAGGGAGCCGTAGGAGGACTTTGGGAGCGAGATATTTCCGGTTTTCACGCCTGCCTTCGTAGATAACGAGGGAATTCCCATTCTCCGTTTTCTCCATACAAAGGAAGGTATAATAGTTTCCTACAATAGCGAGACCTGCGCGGTCTCCAGCGTTTTCGGGATGAAATTCCAGTTTTGTGCTTGCTGTAAAAGATGGAGAACTGAATTTCTGCAGCAGCAGATTGGGAGCGTAAAAAAGGCTGGCAGTATCGGTGGGGTTTGATGCGGCATACAGGCGGATATTTCCTTTAGATGCGTCCATGTCAAACCATTCCTTTCTTGGTGCAGCCTGCCACTGCCATTGTAATCCCAGGCTTGCCGAGTTAAATTCGTCAGTGGTCTGCGGCGCTGAAGCAGGATAGACTTTCCCGACATTCGGTTTCCTATAGCTGAGTACAGGTTCTCCGGTGCCGTCTCCGTCGGGGTCACTGCCTATCACTGGCCATCCTTCTTTCCAGCTTACCGGCTGGAGATGCACAATCCTGCCGTAGGTGCCTTTATCCTGAAAGTGCATGAACCACCATTCACCCGTCTGCGTTTCTACCAGTCCTCCCTGGTGTGGGCCATTCACTGGGGTATTACCTTGATGCAGTACGATCTTATCTTCGTAGGGGCCATAGATGTTTTTAGAGCGGAAGACAGCCTGCCAGCCGGTAGCTACACCTCCGGCAGGCGCAGCGAAATAGTAGTAACCATCTCGTTTATCCATGAACTTAAATCCTTCCAGGATTGGTTGTTTTTTATCATCCTGGTAGATCAGCCTGCCATTGTCGAGAAGCTTTTTCCCGTCCGCGGACATCTTGTGGAGTATAGCCGGACCGGCGCCAACCTTTCCGCGAAGCAGATAGGCTTGTCCGTCTTCATCCCAGAAAGGACATGGATCCTCCCAGTTACCTACATCCTGGACATGCGTCAATGACCACTTGTCTCTGGGGTTTGCGGCTGAGGCCATAAACAGGCCTTCTTCTGGTGTACAGAAGTATACATAAAAGAGACCTTTGTGATAGCGGATGGCAGGGGCCCAGGAGCCCTGTCCCGGTTGCATCTTCTCGTAACGCTGCTGCGGCAGGCGATCATAGATGTGGTTGATGATGGTCCAGTTTACCAGGTCTTTGGAGTGCAGAAGGGGAATCCCAGGCTGGGTGTTGAAGCTGGATGCGACCATGTAATAGTCGCTGCCGACCCTGATGACATCGGGATCTGAGTAATCAGCGTGTATAACCGGGTTTTTATATGTTCCGTTTCCCTTGTCAGGCATCCAGACCTGCGCTTCCAGACAGAGGTTTATACAGCAGAGCACAAGGGCAATTAACGATGATTTATGCATAAGTAAAACTGGTTAGTGAGTGAAGATGGAACTGTTGAACAGACCCGTTCCGGGAGTATAAAAAAACGAACAATATTTCTGGGAAGCAAATGAAGAGTTGATAAAGTCGTTCAACAGCTATATATTCGTTACAAGGATTAACCCATTATGCACCTACTGCCCCAGTCAGATGATGAAGGTCTTTTGACCCTTCTCCATGAAGGTCATGAGTATGCTTTGGCCCGTATTTACAAGAAGTACTGGGATCGGCTCTATCTGAGTGCACACGCCATTTTGAAAGACAGCCAGGCTTGTGAAGATATTATCCAGGAAATCTTTCTTAAGCTTTGGCTGAACCGGGAGGTCATTTCTATTGAGACATCATTGCCCGCCTATCTTCATGCCTCTGTTCGGTACGCTGTTTTCCGGCAGATCAGGTCAGGAGGCGTAAGAGAAGATATTTTTGACCACTTATATGAGCGGATTCAGGCTGGATCAGACTATGACAATATCGAGTATAAGGAGCTTGCTCAACAAATAAATGACCTGGTTGATCGCCTGCCCGACAAGTGCAGAGCGGTTTATAAACTGAGTAGGGAGCAGCACCTCAGCCACAAGGAGATCGCATTACAGATGAATATCTCTCCGAAAACGGTCGAAAATCATTTAACCAAAGCTCTCAGCTTTCTACGGGTATCCCTGGGTCAGGTTCTCACTATTGAACTTCTCTGTACGTTCTTCAAAGACTAAAAATTATTTTGTCAGCAAGTAGGGGATACGCACGTTAGTAGACTCTTTACTGTACAAACGACTTATTTTGGATAAGAACGAATTTCTACGACTTGTTGATCTGTATGTTGCAGGAAAGGCTTCGGAGGAGCAGGAAGAGATGCTGCTCCGCTTCTTTGATAGCTTTCAGGCTGATGCCCGATGGGGAGAGCAGATGACAGCACTCCGGGAAGAGCTTGAATCCAGAATGTTAAGCAGATTGATGACCTCCATTCAAGCACAGCAGTCAGCAGCACACCGATCTTCACATACTTTTAACAGAAGCATCCTGTTTCGTGTTGCAGCTGCGGTGGTTCTCTTATTAGCAGCAGGCAGCCTGTATTTTTTTAGCGGGTCGGTAAAGACCTGGTATGCGTCAAAGGATAAAAAAGAGATCGTAGAGCCGCTTCAGCCGGGTGGCAACAAGGCTTTGCTCAGGCTTGCGGACGGATCAACTATTGTTCTGAACAAAGCGACGAACGGAGTACTTGCCATGCAGGGGTCGACCGTAGTGAAGAAGACCGACGAGGGGGAGCTGATTTATGTGAGCAACCCTGCTGACGGAGCAGGTCATAGTAAAATAAATGTGATTGAAACTCCTAAGGGAGGGCAATATCAGCTTACCTTACCTGACGGCACCAGGATTTGGCTGAATTCAGAATCTTCGCTTTCTTTTCCAACCTGCTTCGGTCCGGATGAGCGACGTGTAGAGCTGCGCGGGGAAGCTTATTTTGAAGTGGCGGCGAACTATAAGCCCGGTGCAAAGGTCAGGAAGCCCTTTTTTGTGAAGTCTGGAGCGATGACTATTGAGGTGCTGGGTACGCACTTCAATATTACGGCATATCCGCGCTCGGCCAGGCAAGAGGCTACTCTGATGGAAGGATCTGTGATGGTGGAGGCGGGGACGGTGAGACGGAAGATTAGTCCGGGACAGCAAGCATTCATCGAACGAAGCGCTTCTTCTTTAAAGGTTCGTGAAGTCAATCTTGAATCTATACTCGCCTGGAAAGAAGGCTTGTTTATGTTCGATAATACGGATATCGATGAAGCCATGCAGCAGATTGAAAAGTGGTATGATGCAGAAGTGGTTTATGTGGGGCAAAAGCCGGAAGTGGCCTTTACCGGCGTGCTGCCAAGAAGTAGTGAAGTCTCGGAAGTGCTTGATCTGCTTGAATCTGCTCAGGGCGTGAATTTTACTGTACAGGGAAAGAAAATAATCGTCAGAAAAACTAATCAATAAAATCAAATGAAAGCATACGGAGAACCTTAGAAAACAGTTTTGCCTGGTATAAAGCAAGCTTACCGGATTGCGGCCGGTAAGCAGGATGTTTGGCCAGACAAATAAGAACAGTATGGTACGTCGTACCATAGACTTATCAGTTAACCACCAACTAATCAAATGTATGAAACTTAATGTACATTGTAAAGCTCCTGTTTTGCAGTATGAGGGAGCGTATTTCAGAACCAATTATCTACAGACAGCAAGGAAAGTCCTATTCATAATGAAGCTCACGGGTATCATATTATTAGCTGTTACGCTGCATGTGAGTGCGTCGACCTTTGGCCAGAAAGTGACAGTAAACGTTAGGGAGAGCAGCCTCAAGAATGTACTGAACGACATCAGGAAGCAGACAGGTTATTACTTTATCTACAATAAAGGGGTGATCCAAAAAATGCGGCCTGTGACCATTCAGGCGAGCAATATGCCCCTTGAAGATCTGTTGAAAAGCATCCTTCAGAACCAATCACTCAGCTATCAGATCAAGGATAGAGTCATCATCATTACACGCGATGAAAGGCAGGCTATTCCGGCAGTGAGTCCTCCTGTAAATATCCGGGGGCAGGTAACAGACTCAAAGGGGCAGCCTATGTATGGTGCATCGGTCAGGGTTAAGGGCAGTCAGATGGGGGCAGCCACAGATGCGCAGGGACATTTCAGCCTGCAGGGGATACCCGATAATGCTGTGTTGGTTGTCTCGTACGCCGGCTATCAAAGTGAGGAGCTTTCTATAGCAGGGCGGACACAGCTTACGATCGTTTTAAAGGAGGATGTTAAAAATCTGAGCGATGTGGTCGTTGTAGGTTATGGTACGCAAAGCAAACGTGCTGTCACAGGAGCTGTAGCTTCTGTGAACTACGAGCGGTTTAAAGATCGTTCGTTCAGCAACGTGACGCAGGCCCTCGCCGGACAATTGCCGGGAGTGAATATTTCGCAGGCCCAGGGCGCTCCCGGTTCTGCACCAATCGTACGGATACGGGGGACCAGTTCTATCACGGCAGGTACGAATCCGCTTTATGTTGTTGACGGATTGCCTGTGGAGAACTTCAATCTGAACCTGATTAACCCTCAGGATATTGCATCCGTTGAAGTACTTAAAGATGCCTCTTCGGCGGCCATCTACGGGTCACGTGGAGCCAATGGGGTTATTATTATCACGACCAAGTTGGGAAAAGCAGGGCAGACGAATGTAAACGCTATATATGAGTTTGGTACGCAGGAAGTAACACGTACCGCAGAAATGATGAACGCTCAGCAGTTTGTGCAGTACTACGTTGATGCGCATAACAATGCCTGGGTAGCAGCGGGAGGGAAAGCCGGTGATCCGAACAGTGTGCGGGGGGCAGCATTCCGGATACCCGAGGACTTTACGACCAACCCGCAGCAATTTGGGACAGGAACAGACTGGCAGGACGTCATGTTCAGAACAGCACCTTCTCATAACGCACAGGTCTCTGTTTCGGGCGGCTCAGAAAAAACACAGTTCCTGCTTTCCTCAGCTTACCTGGATCAGGATGCGGTGCTGGATGAGAACTACTACAAGCGGCTCGCGGTGAGAGCTAATCTGAAGCATGCCATCTCCGACAAGATTACGATTGGAGCTAATCTGGCGCTAACGAGCATCTATGACCGTACGGACGGGACACTTGGAAAGGCGGATGTGGTGAGTCTTGCTCTGACAAACGTTCCTATTTTTCCAATCTACAATGAGAATGGAAACCTTGGTTTTCGGGATCCCAATTCAGAATGGTACCGGTTTACTCAGTATTCGGATTTGCAGCTGTGGCATCCTTTTTCGCTAACGAGGGAAATTGACAAGCGGAATAAAACATATAATACGCTGGCAACAGGGTATGCGGAGTATAAGATCATTGAGGGGCTTCGGTTCCGGTCGAGCATCAATGCGAATCTGACAAACAGCCGCTACAATTCCTATCAGAATGCCCTTCAGAAGTATGGCTATTCGTCGGCAGGGCCGGCCATAGCCGAGAGTAACAGCACTTCGGTGTTAAACTGGCTCGCGGAAAACACGCTTACTTATGAGAAGAAATTTGATAAGCATGGGCTAACTGCATTGATTGGCTATACTGCGCAGCACCAGCGGGATGAATATGCCCAGGTAGCCGCAGGTAATTTCCCCAATGACCTGGTTCATACGATCAATGCAGGTACCGTAACCGGGGGAACCTCCCTTGCTTCGGAATGGGCGCTGATATCTTATCTGGCACGTTTAAACTATAATTACGATAACAAGTACTTCTTAACCGCGACCCTACGGCGGGATGGTAGCTCACGGTTTGGCGGGAATAATCAGTACGGATACTTTCCATCGGCCTCTGTAGGCTGGCTGATCTCAGAGGAAGGTTTTATCAAAGATAAGGCGCAATGGATCAGTAATCTCAAGCTACGCCTGAGTTATGGGTTCGCAGGAAATAACCAAATTCCAAACTACGGATCTATTGGTCTACTGGCAGCCTCTAATTATACCTTTGGCAACGATGTGTCTAACGGGCTTAATATCACGAATGTATTGAACCCCGATCTGAAATGGGAGCGGACCTCTCAGACCAACCTGGGATTGGATATCGGTTTATTCAGCAACCGGCTGAACATCGGGTTTGATGCCTACTATTCGGAAACGAAGGATCTCTTGCTCAATGTACCCGTTCCTGACATCACCGGTTTTGCTACTCAGCTGACCAATATCGGTAAGATGCGCAATAAGGGTTTGGAGCTGAATATCTCATCGCGGAATATTGCACGTGCATTCACCTGGACAACGGATCTGAATTTCTCTATGAACCGGAACAAGGTACTGCAGCTGGGCCCGAACAATGCGCCGCTAAATTACAATGATTTTTCTGTAGCGGTACGCACAGAGGTGGGGCAGCCAATTTCCAATTATTACGGTTATATCTTCGACGGGGTATACCAGAACCAGGAACAGATTAATGGCAGTCCGCATGTGCCCAGTACTACCCCCGGGGATCCTGTGGTACGCGACGTTAACGGAGATGGAGCGATCACTGCAGATGACCGCACAATCATCGGGAATTATCAGCCTGACTTCATCGCGGGGATGACTAATACGGTAGGCTATAAGGGCTTTGAGTTTTCATTCCTTCTGCAGGGGACCTATGGAGGCGAGATCGCTAACCAACTTATTCGTTACAGTGGCTTGTGGAATGGAGGCAGAAATGCATATGCAAGTGCCTATAACTACTGGAGGTCAGAGAGTGATCCCGGAGATGGTACGCATTTCAAGCCGACGGTAGATCCGAAGGGACTACAGAACCAATTTTCGAGCTATTGGATCGAAGACGGTTCTTATCTGCGGCTAAAAAACATCCGTCTGTCTTATGCGCTTCCGGGATCATTATTCAGGAACTTTGCAGGAATTAAGGGGGCACGAGTTTACGTGAATGCAGAAAACGTACATCTGTTTTCGAAGTACACGAATTATGACCCGGAAAATACAACCTATACGGCGACCACCTATTCGCCAACAGCCACTACCGCAGCGGCAATACCTACAGGAGCGTTCCTCGGTGTAGACTATGGGTCATACCCGGTCCCGAGAGTGATCACGCTGGGAGTAAAGGTGGACTTTTAATTATCTAAAAAAGAGTGTTATGAAAAAAGTATATAGTTTGCTGCTGGCAGGTTTGATTGGGGTGCTTTCTGCCGGCTGTGATAAGTCGTTTCTGGAGCTGGCGCCGATATCCAATTCGAATGCAAGTAATTTCTACAAGACACAGGCAGATTTCGATCTGGCTGTAAGTGCGGCTTATGCCACGCTCTATGTGTTTTATCATCCGCAGGGTCCGGTTTCTTATTTTTCGGAGCAGATGTCTGACAATGCGACGATCTATAATATCAACGGTATTCAGGCGGATAAGAAGGCTTTTAAGGATTTTAACCTGAATTCGTCCAACTCTCAGGTATATACCTTCTGGCAGCAGTGCTACAGGTCATTGTTCAACGTGAACATTGTGCTGGACAAGATAGAGGACGCGAATATCGATGCCGCATATAAAGAACGCATCAAGGGCGAGATGAGGTTTCTGCGTGCACTATATTACTTCAATATGGTGCAGATGTGGGGAGACTTGCCCCTGGTGACTAAGGCACTAACAGCAGAGGAAAGCTATGCGGTATTGCGCTCTCCGCAGGCAGACGTTTACCGGCAAATTGTTGAAGATCTGAATTCTGCAATAGCTGCGCTGCCTGCGAAGTCAGCTGTCGCGGTTGCCGGGCATGCTTCTAAGGGAGCAGCACAGTCTCTACTCGGTAAAGTGTACCTGACGCAAGGTAATAAGGCGGCCGCAACCCAGGTGCTGACGGAGGTGGTTAACAGCGGACAATATAGTTTGCTGCCGCAGTATTCTTCACTATGGATAGTCACTAATAAGAATACGGCAGAATCCATCTTCGAGATTCAATTTAAAGGTGGGGCATCAGGTGTTCCTTTGAGCGATTACTACAATGAATATTCACCCTATGAGAATTTTTCGTTTACCTTGTATGCAGGAGGTATGAACCAGGTGACGGATGACCTCTATAACGAGTTTGAAGCAGGGGATGCCCGTAGGGACATTACCATAGCGCCAGGTTATACCAACAAGACGGGAACCTTCATTGCGATTAAATACCCGAGAAAGTGGACCGACGCAAATGCCCCGATCATTAACTCGCGGGAAGCGAGTAGCAACAATTTCATTGTGCTCCGCTATGCAGATGTGCTGTTGATGCTTGCTGAAGCCAGCGGAAGTGCGACTTATTTGAACGAAGTGCGTGCCAGAGCCGGTGTGCCGCTGTTTGGATCGGCTGCCTATCCTGCAGCCACATACCCTACTCTTGATCTTGCTATCGAACATGAGCGTCGTGTTGAGCTGGCAATAGAGTTCCAGAGGGGATTCGATCTGAGAAGAACAAACCGCGCTGTACCTGTACTTACAGCCAAGGGAAAGTCGGTTAATGCGGATAAGTTGTTGCTGCCAATCCCTGAGATCGTACGTCAGCAAAATAGTGCTATTACTCAGAACCGGGGCTATTAATATCTTGCGGTTCTTTTTACGATAATTAAATAAAAATATGCATTTAAGATCCATTGTCTGTATTGTTCTGTCTCTTATTAGTTGTTCTGCTTTTTCGGAAGACTATAATGTCAAAACGTTTGGTGCTGTAAGTGATACTACGCAGCTGAGCACGCAAGCGATCAACAAAGCCATAAATGCTTGTTCAGGAAAGGGTGGAGGCAGGGTAGTGATCCCGGCAGGGCAGTACAAGAGTGGAACTATTACCTTAAAGAGTAACGTAGAACTGCACCTCGAACGGGGTGCAGTTCTGTATGCCAGTACCCGGCATGAAGACTTCCCCAGACAGGCGCGCCCTGCATACCGCTCCCAGAAAGATCCGGGCGGATGGTTCGCCTTAATATATGCCGAGGGACAGAAGAATATTGCGCTGACGGGTGCAGGTACAATCGACGGCAGAGGAGCATGGCAGATGCCTCGTCCCGAACTTCCTGGGGGAGATCTCGACGGCAGGCCGCGCAATGTGCTGTTTATATCCTGCCAGGATGTGACTGTATTGGATGTATCCATGCGAAACGCAGGAATCTGGAACCAGCACTATCTGAATTGTGAAGATGTAATTGTTGATCGCATCCGGGTATATAATCATGCCAACCGAAACAATGACGGGATTGATATAGACGGTTGCAGACGGTTCGTTTTATCGAACAGCATAATAGACTCAGACGACGATGCCATTGTTCTGAAGAGTACGGGCCGGGAAGGATGTTCTGACATCGTGATTAACAATTGTATAGCCAGCAGTTTTACCAATGCGATTAAGTGTGGAACAGAATCGACCGGAGGTTTCAGGAACATCACGATTTCCAATTGTGTTGTGAAAAAGTCGAAGAGTACAACCCCTCCGATCTTTGGGCGTACGAACATTGGAATAACGGCCATATCGCTCGAGATTGTGGATGGGGGAATCATGGACGGTGTCCATGTTGACAACGTGGTTATTGAAGCGACAGAATGCCCTATTTATGTCCGCCTTGGCAACCGCGCCCGCAAGTACATGGAAGGTATCGCTACTCCCGGAAGAGGTATCATGCGGAATGTGAGCATTAGCAATGTTATTGCACACAGTGCTGGTAATTATACCTCATCGATAACCGGTGTTCCGGGTTCGAAGATCGAGAATATCCGGCTGGATAAAATCACACTGATCAACCAGGGGGGATTGAAGCCCGGAGAGTACATTGCGCACGCGGGCCTGGTAGATGAAGATGAAAAAGGCTATCCCGAGCCCACCGTGTGGAAGAACCTTCCGGCGTCGGCACTTTTCATCAGGCATGCAGAGGACGTCTCGCTTTCCAACATTACCATCGGCTCGCAGGCAGCAGACCCGCGTGTGCCTTTGATCGGCGTCGACATCGATCGTCTTTACGTGAGTAGCTTGAGGAACAGGAGTAATCCGGAGGCTGTGAAGCTGGAATTAAAGGATGTACGATTTAAAAAGATAGAATAGAAGATGTTTAAAAATGTCATATATGTTATTGTTGCCGGATTATTCTCCGGTGCAGTATCCGCACAGTCAAGCCGGGCAAGCAAGTCAGTTATTCCGGTAGGTACCATGCTAACGTTAAAAAAGTCCTTCGCTAACTATTTCCCCATTGGCGTTTCTGTTTCCCCGTCAAACCTGGTTGGTCGCGAAGCGGAACTGATCGCGCAGCAGTTCAATAGCCTGACTCCCGAGAATGTCATGAAGTTCGGTCCCCTGCATCCTGAGGAGAATCGATATAACTGGGGTGGAGCAGACTCAGTTGTCGCTTTCGCGGAAGCGAATAAGATGAAGGTAAGGGGACATACGCTGATATGGCATCAGCAGAATCCGGCCTGGTTGTTTCTGGATGGCAAGGGTGACACGGTAAACAAGGAAGTGCTGCTCAGCCGAATGAAGAGTCATATCGAAACTGTGGTGAAAAGGTACAAGGGGAGGGTTTATGCCTGGGATGTTGTGAACGAGGCTCTGGACGATGATAGTACGCGCTACCTGCGGAATTCGGCCTGGTTCAATATCTGTGGCGAAGACTTTATAGAAAAGGCCTTTCAGTATGCGCATCAAGCGGATCCTGAAGCAATACTGTTTTACAACGACTACCGCACGGAACATCCCGAGAGGAGAGAGCGGATATACAAGCTTCTTAAACGATTGAAGGATTCAGGTGTTCCGGTGCACGGAGTGGGCCTGCAGGGACACTGGAACCTAAAAGATCCCTCTCGGCAGGAACTGGTGAAAACGATAGATCGCTTCCGTTCGCTTGGTTTGCAGGTTCAGGTAACTGAGCTTGATATCTCCGTACTCCCCGAAAAAAAGGATCGGGATTCTACATGGCTCGCTGCACCTGATGTGTACACGGCTGAGATTGAACAGCAGCATATCGCCCAGTATGAGCAGATTTAATGTTTTCAAGGCTTATAAGGATTACCTAAGCGGTGTGACTTTCTGGAATCTTTCTGATAAGGATACCTGGTTAGACCAGACCCCTTCGGCAAAAGGCAAAAGAAATTTCCCCCTGCTGTTTGACGCAGATCTGCAGCCGAAAAAGGTCTTTTATCGTGTGATTGATGTAGTGAAGCCCTGAGCAAGGGAGGTCGTGTTTCCTGACTCGGAGGATTACATGAAAAAAATCAACTTGCAGGAAGCGATAGCCAGAACCGCGGTCAGCAGATAGCGCACAGTCATCTGATGAAGACGCTGGCTGCCTATATAAGAACCCAGGAAGCCTCCCGCAGCAGCACTTATAAACCATACTGAAGACTGTGAGCTCATCGTGATCGGATCGGCACTTCCCAATAGCCCTCCGATGGAGTTGAGAACAATAAAAAGAGCGGAGGCGGCAGCCGCTTCTTTGGCGTTTGCCCATGACAGCAGGATGAGTACCGGGCTGAGAAAGATCCCACCGCCGATGTTCAGCATTCCCGACAGAAAACCGAGGACAGCACCCCAGACAAGAGGGGCAATCAGTGGAATGTTTTTCCTTTCTTTTGAATCAGCTGGCAATACTCCCATCAGTTTGATAATCGGTATAATTAGTGCCAGGCCAAGCAACAAATTGTAAACATCACCGTGCAGGGGAAATCTCGATCCGATAAATGCCGCGGGAACCGATGTGAACAGAAAGGGCCGGCAAATTTCCCACTTGAAATATCCTGCTCTTCTGAACTGGTAGAAAGCCATTCCGGCCACAAGTATATTCAGTACGAGTATCACTGGCTTATAGATACCTACAGGAATAGCATAGAGGGAAAGGACGGCTATGTATCCGCTTGCACCGCCATGGCCTACTGATGAATAGAGGAAGCCAATAAGAAACAGCGATAGTGCAATCAAGATATCTATAGTCATTCGAACCTGATATAAGTTGTATGTAGTCTTCAGAATAAATATCGGAAACTTCTGATTAAGACAACCACAATCAACACGTTTGTGTTTTCAGGCTAAAGGGAGAAAAACTGTACAGGATGCTACGGGTTGCAGATGCCAGATTTAGGTTGTAAGATAGCAATGAGATTAACGGGTGGACTGAAGAGGGTCGGCTCGTTTTGAAGCCAATTATTTTTTAAAACGCTTATTATAAACGAATTAGGTATTGTCGGAAAAGGCTTGTTTGTTGGTGATGACTCCGGTCATATCCCCTGAACTTGTTCTTCAAGGCTATGAAGGGAACGACTAGTAGTGGTTTTTTTGAAAAAAAGCTGTTACAAACACCACCTCCATTACGGCAATACTGCAACTGTACTGATTTTTTGATAACCATTAAAAACGAACATTGAAAAGGAAATCTATTTACCAGGCTGGCCTGCTTTCTGCAGTCATTCTGTTATCATCATTTGTGTTGATCAAACCGGCTGATAAGCCTACGCTCTTTCTGATCGGCGACTCTACTGTTAAAAACGGACAAGGTAACGGAGGGGGCAACCAGTGGGGATGGGGGAGTTTTATCGCTGAATACTTCGATACCACGCGGATTCATGTGGAGAATCATGCATTGGGTGGCACAAGCAGTCGCACATTCAGAACACGGGGACTTTGGAACAAAGTGCTTGAAAAGGTTAAGCCTGGTGATTATGTGATGATGCAGTTTGGGCACAATGATGGCAGCCCCCTCGATGATACAGCCCGTGCCAGGGGTACGATTAAATCAACCGGCGACGAGGTTAGAGAAATCTACAACCCCATTACCAGGCAGCAGGAGGTCGTCCACACATATGGCTGGTATATGTCGAAGTTCATCGCAGAAGCACGCGAGAAAGGAGCCATTCCTATTGTTTGTTCACCGGTTCCGAGAAATAATTGGGAAAATGGGAAGCTTAAAAGAGGCGGCGAAGGTTATGGGAAGCTTGCCGAGGAGACTGCCAGAACAGCCGGTGCGTACTTTATTGATCTCAATCAGCTCGTCTCAGAGCGCTATGACAGCCTGGGAGAAGAAAAGGTGAAGCTGATGTTTCCAGCCGATCATACCCATACGAATGGAGAAGGTGCAAAGCTTAACGCAGCTGCAGTGGTACAAGGTCTGAGAAGCCTGCCGGCACTTACCCTGAGTCAATATTTAAACAAAGCCAAAAATTAATCAATACGTACATTATGAATAAGTCCATTCTGGGAAGGTTTCTGATTGTCCCAATTCTTTTAGTTTCTCTAGTTCTTCAGTCATCCGCGCAGACGCTTCCAAAGAAGAAGCAGATTCTGAAGCAAATGAGATTGACCAATCAATATTTCATGGATAAATGGCCTGACGCAGGTAAGATCATTGTCACCAATAAAGCCCGCCCAAGTAATATATGGACGAGAGGGGTATATTATGAAGGGCTGATGGCTCTGTATGCTATTGATAAGAAGAAGGACTACTATGACTATGCAGTTCAGTGGGGAGAGAAACACAATTGGGGACTTGCGGGTACAGTCAAAACCAGACATGCCGACAACCATACAGCTGGCCAAACCTATATCGACCTGTATATGATTGATAAGAAGCCTGAACGTATTAAGGATATCAAGGAAAGTATCGACCTGATGGTGCAGAGCGACAAGAACGACGACTGGTGGTGGATTGATGCTTTTCAGATGGCAATGCCCGTGTTCACCCGTTTAGGAGTTCTCTATAACGATAATGCTTATTTCAATAAAATGTATGACCTGTACAGCTATTCCAAGCACCAGCATGGAGGAAATGGTCTGTACAATGCTGCCGATAAACTGTGGTGGAGAGATAAGGATTTCGTAGCTCCTTACAAGGAGCCAAATGGCGAAGATTGTTACTGGGCACGCGGAAACGGATGGGTTGTAGCTGCACTTGCCCGTACGCTGGAGATGTTGCCTAAATCAGATCCTCACTACAACGAGTATCTGCAAGATTATAAAGACCTGATGGCTGCGGTACTTCCTGTGCAGCGATCAGACGGCTTTTGGAATGTCAGCTTGCATGATCCGAATCATTTCGGGGGTAAGGAGACTACAGGTACAGCATTGTTTGTGTATGGTATGGCCTGGGGGATCAACCATGGCATCCTTGACAAAGCTACTTACCTGCAGCCACTAACCAGAGGATGGAACGCGATGGCTAAAGAATCTGTTCATTCGAACGGTTTTCTTGGATATGTTCAGGGTACAGGCAAGGAGCCGAAAGATGGTCAGCCTGTTAGTTATACAAGCAAGCCCGACTTCGAAGATTATGGCCTCGGATGTTTCCTTCTTGCGGGCACAGAGGTTTACAAACTGAAATAAATCCAATATTTTCCCTGGACGGAAGCGTGAATTGCACGGGACTTCAAATCGTTTATAACATGTTCTATAACAAGAAAAAGAAAATTTTAACCGCTGCTATGTTTGCTGCGATTATTCTCGCTGGCGCTGATCTGGAGGCTCAAACTCCGGTATGGCCTGCTGTTAAAAAGGAAATGAAGCCCTGGACCCGCTGGTGGTGGATGGGTAACGCCGTCAATGAAACCGATATCAAAGCTTCGTTGACATCCTTCCAGCAAGCTGGAATAGGCGGCGTCGAAATTGCCCCAATCTATGGCGTCAAAGGGATGGAGGACAAGTATATTTCTTATCTGAGTTCTCCATGGATGAAAATGCTTAATGCAACTGTCAATACAGCTGATTCGCTGAACATGGGAGTTGATTTGACAAATGGAACAGGATGGCCCTTCGGAGGTCCTCAAGTCAGTCTGAATGAAGCGGCCTCGCGCTTGATAGTGCAAACCTATCAGCTGAAAGCAGGCGCGCGTTTAGCGGAAAAAATCAGCGTTAAAGAGCAGAAGCAAGAATCTGCTCCTTTACAATTTTTAACTGCTTACGGCAGCAAGGGCGAAATAGTGCAGCTGATTGATAAAGTTCGGGCAGACGGTACATTGAACTGGTCACCTAAGACAGGCACCTGGGAGCTATATGCCGTTTTTAATGGAAAGACCCGTCAAATGGTTAAACGTTCTTCGCCGGGAGGAGAGGGCTATACACTCAATCACTTTTCCCACAACGCCCTGAACGTTTATCTCAAACGGTTTGATGATGCTTTTCAAGCCTCGCCACCCAACATCAGAGCATTTTACAACGACAGTTACGAAGTTTATGGGGCCGACTGGTCTGCAGAATTTCTGGACTTGTTTCAAAAGAACAGAGGCTACGATTTCAGACAGTATATCAGAGAATTCGTAAGTAAGGAGCCAACGGTGCATCAAGCCCGTTTAAAGTCTGATTACCGTGAGACGATGTCTGAAATGCTACTCACAAACTTTACTGAACCCTGGACAAGCTGGGCTCGCAAGCACAAGGCGATCACGCGCAACCAGGCACACGGTTCCCCTGGCAATCTGCTCGACCTGTATGCGGCGGTAGATATTCCTGAATGCGAAACCTTCGGCTCCAGCTTTTTCCCCATCCCGGGACTCAGAAGAGATAGCGCCGATATTCGTAACGTGGATCCGGATCCGGTTATGCTGAAGTTTGCTTCGTCCGCAGCGCATGTTGCCGGACATAATCTGGTATCATGCGAGACATTTACCTGGCTTACGGAGCACTTCAAAACCTCTCTGTCGCAATGCAAGCCCGAGGTGGAGCAGGTATTCCTCTCCGGTATTAATCATGTCTTCTTTCACGGCACCACCTATTCGCCACCAAAAGCCGAATGGCCGGGCTGGCTGTTCTATGCTTCTGTCGATTTTACACCTGCAAACAGCTTCTGGCAGCATATGCCGGGACTGACATCCTACATCACCCGGGTTCAATCTGTTTTGCAATCAGGGAAATCAGATAATGAGATTCTCATTTACTGGCCGGTCTTCGATGCCTGGAACAAGGCTCAGGGTAGGGATATGCCACTAAAAGTGCACGATATAGACGAATGGCTGCACCCAACACCTTTTTACAAGAATGTGAAGGATCTGCAACAGTCCGGCTATTCGGTTGATTTTGTGTCAGATCATTTGCTAAGTAAATCATCAGTCCGCAATGGTCTGATCAGCACTGCAGCGGGTGCCTCTCCGTACCGGGTTCTTGTTGTTCCCGAGGCGAAGATGATGCCCCTGGAAACCTTGCAGCAGATACTTGCGCTCGCCAGGGAGGGCGCAACGGTGATCTTCCAGCAGTTGCCGGCAGACGTACCCGGATTGGGAGAACTGGAGAAAAGACAGGCGCTGTTGAAGGAAACACTTTCAGGTTTGTCATTTACCGATGGTGACAGTGATATTCGTCAACTCAGGCATGGTAAAGGAAAGCTGATGTTATCTGCCAATATTCAGAAAGCCTTGCTTGCCGAGAATATAGAAAGGGAGGCACTAACTGACGCTGGACTTGCTTTTATCCGCAGGCAAGACGGAACGAACAAATACTACTATCTGGTAAACCATACCGATCGGGTAATTAATCAAGACCTGCCGCTCAATGCCCAGGCCGAGGCTGTCGTTTTGATGGATCCGCAAAGCGGATATTCAGGACTGGCATCTTTCAAAGCAGACGGAAGTAACCGTATTCTGGTGAAGGTGCAGATGAAGCCCGGAGAGGCAATGATCGTGAAGGCCTCCACAGAGAAACTTGCGGGCATTGAACCATGGCGTTATCTTGATCAGCCAAAACCTCAGATTGCTGTGGATGGAAAATGGAGATTGCACTTTGCCAACGGTGGCCCCGTGCTTCCTTCAGATAGAACACTGAACACCTTAGCCGACTGGACTTCCTTAGGCGATGCCGACCTGGAGAACTTCTCAGGAGCAGGCGAGTACAGTATCACGTTCCAGGTGCCTAAAGCTAAGGCTTCCGAATATATTCTCGACCTCGGCGCCGTGCATGAGAGCGCCAGGGTATGGGTGAACGGACAAGATGCCGGTATTCTTTGGAGTATTCCTCATCAGGCCCGAATCGGGAAATATCTACGCCCGGGAAAGAATACCCTGCGTATCGAAGTGACCAACCTGATGGCCAATCGTATTCGTTACATGGATAAGAAAGGGATTGAATGGAAGAAGTTTCACGATATAAATGTGGTGGATATCAACTACAAGCCGCTTAATGCATCAAACTGGAAAGTCCAGCCATCAGGTCTGGCGGGACCCATCACGATCACTCCTTATTAAACCCAGGGATCCATAACAATATCTTAACCCATGAAAGAGCAGTATACCTGCTCTTTTTTTGTTTCCTTTTTTTCGCTCTTCAGTGCTGTGATTAAGGTCAACAAATCTGCTTTCCTGGAGTTAATATAGGATAACATAATCAGGATGGCAGTTGATACATTCATTAAGGAGATTAGAATCCTGGAAATTATCAAGGAAACAGATGATTCCAGGACGTTTGTTCTGGAACCTGCAGGAGACTGGCTGCCGTCCTACAAAGAAGGACAGTTTTTAACCCTTGTATTTTACACCAAACACGGTGAAAAGAGAAGATCCTACTCCATATCCTCCTCAGCGCTGCTCGCTGAACCGCTAAGTATAACAGTTAAAAAAGTGGAGAATGGCGAGTTCTCCCGTTTGCTGATCATGTACGCGAAGCCCGGAGATATTCTGTACACCTCCGGAATAAGTGGTTATTTTACGCTGCCCGAAAAGATTGAGCCTGATAAGCAGTTATTCTTTATCGCTGCAGGGAGCGGTATCACACCTTGTTTTTCCATTCTGAAAGCTGTACTGAAACTTCATGAGAACCATGTGGTGCTGATTTATAGCAATAGGACAGAAGCCGATGCTTTGTTTTACGGGCAGCTTCAGAAGTTGCAGCATGAATACCCTGAGCGTTTCCGGATTCACTTTCTCTTTAGTTATAAACTCGATCTTTATCATTCGCGTCTGAGCAGCTGGCTGCTTCTACAGTTGCTTGATCGCTATCTGGAGGTCGGCAGCAAAGATGCGCTCGTTTACCTTTGCGGTCCTCCGGACTATATGAGGATGGTAAAAATAGCCCTGGCGGGTGTCATACCCGAAAGTAATATCTTCAAAGAAAGTTTTAGTACCGAAGCAAGGAAGGTGACACTCGTGCCCGAAGATACATCTGCTCATCAGGTAATTATCCATACCCGGTCCGAAACATATACCGTCACTGTTCAGTTTCCTCAAACGATCCTTTCTGCCGCCAAAGCGCGGCAGATTCAATTGCCCTACAGTTGTGAAACAGGCCGGTGTGGTAGCTGCCAGGCCGTGTGTACGGCAGGGAAGGTCTGGATGTCGTATAACGAGGTGCTAACCGAGGAGGAAGTTGCCTCCGGACAGATCCTGATCTGTCAGAGCTATCCCGTTCACGGTGATGTTGAGATTTTGGTTTAGTGTTTACTGCCTCATTCCATTTTCTCACCTGATTCTTAGCCTGCAAAAGGCTTCCTGCTGTTAATTTAAACAGGATATTGTTTTTTATCTATTTAATTTGGCTAAATCCTACGCATTGTGTTTAAATATTTCAGAATAAGAGTCATATCCGAATATAATTCTTACTGTTTTCTGATTTATTGAAATAATTGCCGATAAAACTATTCTAAATTGAATAAAGTTGAATTAAATAGTTAATTCTATGTAAATAATTCAATATATTAGGGTATTAAGAGGCTTTTAAATCAGACATCTATCTGAAATGCAGTGCATTTTTAGAATTCAACTAGATAAATGAAAAACAGAACAATCCATCTATGATTTGCCTGCCGACTGAAAATGGCACTACCAGGGAAAAAGACATGAAAAAGCTAACGGAAGTACAACAATTAAAAAGGGAGAAGATATGATATAAGAGTAAGATACCTTCTGGTCAGATAAACCGACCAGAAGGAAAATGAAATGTAAAGCATCGGATCTGTAAGTTGCCGGGCCTCGGAAACCTGATGGCAGTCTTACACGAAAATTACTTTAACACTTAACACAACAAAATTATGAAAAATTCTCTATTTGATAGAGTTAAATGCTATAGGTGTGTCCTGTTACCAGCCGGTAAATTATCCTCCATCGCTGCATGCCTTCTCATTACCATTCACCCTTCTTTAACATCAGCCGTAGAAAGGAGTTTTTCTCCCAGGATATCTGTTCCTGTGAATATCCCCAATCGACCCCCGGTAAAAATTACTGGCGTCGTAACCGACGAAAAAGGTGAGACGCTTCCTGGTGTTTCCATAAAGGTAAAAGGTACCACCAGTGGTACGATTACTGACTTGGACGGAAAGTTCTCCATCTCTGTGGACGACCCCAAAGCTACACTGGTCTTTGCCTATGTCGGTTACGTCTCTCAGGAAGTTTCTGTGTCGAACAAAAACCTACTCAAGGTAAGTCTGAAGCCTGATTCAAAAATGCTGAATGACGTTGTCGTAGTAGGGTATGGGACGCAAACCAAGGAAGAATTTACGGGCTCGGCAGCCAGAGTGTCTGGCGATGCGTTGAAAGATGTGCCCGTTCAGAGCTTTGATCAGGGACTCGCAGGTAAAGCAACCGGTGTAAGTATCGGTCAGCCGAATGGCGTGTTGAATAATGCACCGGTAATCAGGATTCGGGGGGTCAACTCCATCTCGCTCAGTTCCTACCCGCTCATCGTTGTTGACGGCGTGCCGATCAATACCGGCAACAGTTCCGGCAATACTCAGGTAGCCAATAATCCGCTTGGCGATATCAACCCTGCCGACATTGAATCCATCAACGTACTTAAAGACGCCGCCTCCACTGCCATATATGGATCGAGGGCTGCAGCAGGTGTCATCCTGATCACCACAAAAAGCGGTAAATCAGGCAAGCCCAGAGTAAACTACGAAGGTTGGGCCGGAATGACCAACACAACGCGCCTGCCTCAACTGTTAGACGCTGAGCAGTTCATGACCATCAAGAATGAAGCTGTTCTAAACTCAAAAATCCTTTCCAATAACCAGAACAACGCGACCATTCCTTCGGAATCTTTTTTCCCCACATATAATGCCGATGGATCTTTGGTTAATACCGACTGGCTCGATGAGGTCTATCAGACGGGTATCTCCCATAATCACAGCCTTAACGTGTCCGGTGGTTCTGAATCAACGAAGTATTACTTCTCAACCAACTACAGCGATCAGAAGGGTATCCTCAAAACAAACGAGTTTACCAGAAAATCAGCGCGTTTTAACGTTGACCATAAGTTGATGTCCTGGGTAAAACTCAGCGCAAATATCAATTATAACAATAGTTTGAACACCTCACCACAGACGGGTTCTCTCGAGGGTAACGCCTTTCAGCTTACAGCGATAGCACGTCTGGCCACCTTGTCGGCACCCAACGTCTATGCCCAGAATCCCGACGGTTCATTCAATATGAGCTCAACCAATACACTCGGCATGGGAGCAAACACCGTATCAAGTAACTTCTATAACCCTGCTGCGCTGCTCGAATACAATAGGTATTCATCAGAGAACGACCGGATCATCGGAAACTTTTCTGTGGATGTCAGCCTGGCTAAAGATCTCGTGTATAAACTCAGCTATGGACTTGATCGCTTGAAGATCGAGAACAAGGCTTTCGACAGCGCCACTCACGGGCCGGGTTTTGCTCAGGGCGGCCAGGCCAATAACAACAGTATCCTGATTGATAACTGGAACCTTACGCAAACGCTATCCTACCAAAAGAGCTTTTCAGAGCGACATAATCTATCCTTACTGGCAGGTTATGACGTACAGAAATTCAACAATTCGTCATGGGGAGCACAGCGTACGGGCCTGGCAGATACCTTTTTTGACAACTATCAGGGCTCGTATCTGAACATCGTTCCCGGCGGAAGCAACAACTCATTAAGTGAAAAAGCATTTGCCTCAGTATTCGGGAGACTGAGTTATGATTTCGACAAGAAATATTTCCTGACGCTCAACTATCGCCGCGATGGTAACTCCGCGCTTGGAGCAGGCAAAAAGTATGGCGACTTCGGCGGTCTTTCAGGAGGCTGGTCTTTATCCCAGGAAGAGTTCTATAAGTCATCCAAGCTCTCTGATATCATGAACAATGTCAGATTCAGAGCCAGCTGGGGCAAAGTGGGTAACGGAAATCTGTCTAATAACTATGGTTCCCTGTCGCTCTATGAATCTGGTCTTTATGGATCAGTTCCAACCTTTGCTTTCAGTCAGGGGGGGAATGAAGACCTCGGATGGGAGACTAGCAAGCAGACCAATATAGGCGCTGACCTGGGCTTTCTCAGTGATCGTATCACTCTCGACTTTACTTATTATCATAACAACGTCGACGGTCTAATCCTGAACGTTCCTCAGGCGCCTTCCAAAGGTATTCCCGGAAATGCTATCCTGCAGAATGTTGGTGCCATGTACAATAAAGGTATAGAAGTAGGCATCTCCGCAATGGTCATTAAAAAGGGCGATTTTACCTGGAATACCAACTTTAACTATACGCATAACAAAAATCAGGTCACCGAACTCTTCGGCGCCGATGCTGAAATTGTAGGTACAACTGCTACCGCCTCAGAAACAACCAATATCACCCGGGTAGGCTATTCGGTGGGCAGTCTTTATGGTGCCGTAACCGATGGCGTGAACCCTGAAAATGGTCAGCGTATCTTCATTAACAAAGCCGGGGAGAGGATACAGTACAGTCATTCTGCGCCGTCGGGACAAAGTCGCTGGACTTACCTCGACGGGCGTGCCGCCGCTGCCATCAGCGTCGATGACTATGCACTCCTGGGCAACGCTCTTCCTACGTTTTATGGAGGCTTCAACAATACATTCAAGTACAAGAATTTCGATATGGGTATCAACTTCAGCTATTCGGGCGGTAACTATATCCAGAACGGAACGAAGGGTACCTGGAGAGATCAACGCTTCTGGAATAACTCCACCGAGGTGCTTGAACGATGGACCACACCTGGTCAGATCACAGATATTCCCCGGGTAGTTATCGGCGACCTCCTTTCCAACGGATCCTCGTTCCCCATATCTGAAAACGTTGAGAAAGCCGACTTTATCCGGCTCCAAACCGTTTCGCTGGGATATCGCCTGCCGGCAAAGGTCTTTGGGAAATCGGGTATAAGCTCAGTAAGGCTCTATACACAGGTATTCAACGCATTCCTCATTACTAACTACAGCGGTCAGGATCCGGATATTTCTGTAAACGGGAATACCAATACTACGCCGGGAGTCGACAAGAATTCGGTGCCTCAGGGAAGAACATTCACGTTCGGCGTTAACGTCGGCTTCTAGCCCCGGGCGGGTGTATTCACTCTCAGCCAATATGATGCTCCGCCTGCTAATAGCAAGCGGGACGAGTCTATCCACTAAAACTAAACTACATTCTGATGAAAACTACATATAAAGGTCTGTTCAAAACATACATCCTCAGGTTGAGCTGTATGGCAGTTGGCTTAAGCACGGTGCTTACCGCCTGCGATGAAAAGGAATTGCTGAACCCGCTGCCCGAAACATCCGTGCAGGCAGATCTAGTGTTCTCCACACCCTCCCGGGTACTTGGTCAGGTAAACGGTTTATACAAGGCCCTCAAGCATGGCAACTTCCTTGGAGGACGTTATCTCATGCTGAACGATATCAGGGGAGAGGATTTCCTCAACCGCCTTAACAATATCTTTACCGGATATGACGCCTGGAACCATACCATCAACTCCGGTTCCAACGATGCGCTTACAACCTGGAGCTCCGCTTATGCTACCATCAACTTGTCTAACCTTTTGATAGACGGCTTAGCCGCAAACCCGGATGTTGTAACAGCGGAGCTGAAGGCTCAGTACATCGCAGAAGCAAAGTTCGTCAGAGCGCTCTCTTACTATTCGCTGATCACGTTCTACGGCCAGCCTTACATCAAAGATCAGGGCGCTTCAGCAGGCATTCCGCTGCGCCTTTCGGGGCAGATGACCTCTGATAACAACGGTCTGCAAAAGAGTACCGTCGCCGAAGTTTATACGCAGATTCTGAAAGATCTCGACGAAGCAGAAGCAGGACTCCCGCTCAGCTATAGTTCTGCCTTGCTCAATACTACACGGGCTCATAAAAACACTGCCATCGCCCTTAAAACCCGTGTCTATCTGACAATGGGAATGAATGACAAGGTAATCCAGGAAGCTCAGAAGATCGTGTCGCCGGCCGCTCCCTACCGCGCTTCTGCCGGAGTAGCACACCAGCTTCAGCCGAGTATCCTCACCATCTTTCGGTCTGATTATACTAGCACCGAATCGATTTTTTCCATGCCGATGGCAGCGCTCGACTATGTATCGGGTCAGAGTTCCCTTGGTTATGAATTCAATACCAATCAGGAGTATAGCCTCAACCCTCAGGGAATCTTCGGAAATGCTACCTGGAGGAGCACCGACGAACGTAAAACCATGGTAAGAACCAATAGCTCCGGAACCTACCTGACCAAGTATATGCACCCCAACTTTCTGGATTATATACCGGTCTTAAGATATGCAGAGGTGCTGCTCAACTATGCAGAAGCAGCTGCTAAAACAGGGAACCTTGCAAAGGCTACCGAGCTGCTCTCCGCTGTCAGAAAACGATCCGACTCAGCATATACTTTCCCCGCTTCGGCAATTTCAACCAGCGAAGCACTGGTTAGTACCATTCTGCTGGAGCGAAGGATCGAATTCCTTGGAGAGGGTCTGCGGTCAAATGACATCCTGCGTAACCTCCTGACCATTCCGGCAAAAGGTACAGCTCCCTCCATCTCACCCGAGCAGCCTGAGTATATCTTCCCTATTCCCAACGCTGAAATCTCGGCCAATAACAGCCTTTAATTAAACACCAGTAACGACCGCTAATGAAAAGATATCTAAAACTATTCCTGGGCCTGATCGCCTTCGCCTTCAGCCCCAGTTCCGGCATTGCTCAAGCCAGATCAGAGCAAACAGCATCGGCACCGAGTATTCAGAACATGAAAAAGTATGAAGGGTACTTCAACTTTTATTACGATGAAAAAAGCGGAAAGATCTACCTGGAAGTAGACAAGCTCGATACGGAGTTCCTTTATTTCAGATCGCTCTCCAGCGGAGTGGGCAATGGTGGCCCTGAAAGGGGGCAGGCAGCTTCTGCGATAGCTAAGTTTGTAAAATCCGGACCTAAGATACTCTTAGTGGAACCTGTTTATAACTACCGCGCCATCTCCAGCAATAAAGATCAGATCAGAGCTGTAGAAAACAACTTCGCTAAGTCCGTCGTATTCGGCTTTACACCGGTTTCCTCTTCCGGGGGGAAGCATATCATTGATCTCAGTCCTTTTATTATCCGCGATAGCCAGGGTATTACCTCCCGTCTGGGAATTGCTAGGGTAAGCGGACCCGTCAGTTCGCGAAGCGAAGCATCATCAGGATCTTATAGACTCGATGAATCACGCTCGACGATCTATATGGAAAACACGAAGAACTTTCCGAAAAATACCGAATTCGAATCCATGCTGACCTTTACAGGTGGCAACCCGAACGCCAACCCCTACGGTCGCGGGATAGACATCGCACCCGATCCCACGGCGATTACCATCCACATGCATCAGTCTTTCGTTGAGCTTCCCGAAGCAGGTTATCAACCGCGGGAGTTCGATCCACGCTCTGCTTTTGGCCAGTTCTCCTACATGGATTTTTCCGCACCCATGACCGAGCCTATCGTCAAGCGCTTCATACGCCGCCACCGTCTCCAGAAAAAGAACCCCGGATCTGCTGTTAGCGAGCCGGTCAAACCGATCGTGTACTATGTCGACAGGGGCGCTCCCGAGCCGATAAAAAAGGCACTCATCGATGGCGGTGCCTGGTGGAATGATGCATTTGAAGCCGCAGGATTCAAAAATGCTTTCCAAATAAAAGAGCTTCCCGAAGATGCCGATCCGATGGATATCCGCTACAACGTGGTCAACTGGATCAATCGTTCCGGAAATCCAAACAGGGGATTTTCTTCCGGTGCCTCCTTCCTTGACCCGCGCACAGGCGAGATCATCAAGGGCGTCGTTACCCTGGGTTCAGACCGCCATCGCCAGGACTATCTCATCGCGGAAGGCCTGCTGCTCCCTTATGAATCCGGAAAGCCCGTTACCGATGCCATGGAGAAAATGGCACTATCCCGTATCAGGCAACTGTCGGCCCATGAAATTGGCCATACCCTGGGCTTTAACCACAACTTTGCCGCCAGCCCTAAAGGGCGAGCGTCGGTCATGGATTATCCTTATCCGCGATTCTCCCTCAAAGCAGATGGCACTGTCGATATCTCCAATGCCTACGGTGAAGGAATAGGTGAGTGGGATAAAAGAGCCGTCGCTTGGGGATACAGTGAATTTGATAAGGGAACTGATGAACATGCGGGACTTGAAAAGATCATGAAGGAAACGCTGGCGCAGGGATTTATCTATATCCCCGATATTGGAGGCAATGCCCATCCTACTTCGCATCAATGGGATGATGGCGAGAATGCTATCGACCAGATGACCAATATTCTGAAGGTGCGTCGCACCATTTTAGACCGGTTTTCCGAGAAAGCAATCCCCGACGGACAGCCGATGGCTACCATAGAGGAAGTTCTCGTTCCGGCGTATCTGCTGCATCGCTACCAGATTGAAGCGGTTGCTAAGTCCGTCGGTGGACTTTATTTTACTCACGCCGTTAAGAATGATGGACAGGTTGTAACCCGCATGGTTGAACCCAAAGAGCAATGGCGCGCCTTCGAATCACTGATGGCCACCATTAGTCCTTATGCCCTGAGCCTTCCGGAGAAGCTGATCCGGATGATCCCGCCAAGACCTTCCGGATACCCTGCTTCGGTGGAGAGCTTTAAGGGCTACACCGGTCCTACCTTCGACCCGATATCGGCTGCCGAAACTGCTGCAGCTACTACCCTGGCGTATTTGCTTGACGCAGAACGCGCCACTCGTCTGGTCGAATATAATGCCCGCGACAATCAATATCCCGGCTTTATAGAGGTGGCAGACAAGCTGATTGAACGTACCTGGAAAACTCCGCTCGCTGCCGGCTACAAAGGCGAGCTGCAGACCGTTGTCAACAATCAGGTGTTGAAGGGCTTGATTATGCTCGCTGCAAATACCAAAACCTCAGAGATCGTCAGAGGGCAGGCCCTTTATGAAATAGCTGAGCTTCAGCAATGGATGAAAACCAGGCTGAGCAACTCGGCTCCCCGTCAAAAAGCCAATATGCTGTTTGCCTTGGCACAGATTGACGACTTCAGGACAAACCCGAACAAATTCGAGACTCCTGCTCCCGCAGACATGCCTCCTGGAGCTCCTATCGGGATGCCTTCAATGGATTTTCTGAACGGTAGCGCCCTCCATTCTGAATGTTCCTTTAACGAAATGTAAAGCTATGATATCGAGTATGACAACCCTGATGAAAGTATCCATAAGAAAGACAGTTGGACTACCATTCTGTGCATTGTTCTCGCTGGTCGCTCTGAACCACCATGCTGCATCTGCACAAACTATCAGTGCCGCAAAGCTGGATGCTTTAAAAACCGAACTGATTAAGGAAATCGACAGCAAACAAAAGATGACCCAGGAGATGGTCGACATGGTATTCAGCTTCGGAGAGCTGGGTTTTCAGGAGGTCGAAACCTCCCGTTACCTTACCGGTATCCTCCAGAAGAACGGGTTCACCATTGAGCACGGCATGTCGGGTATTCCTACCGCATGGACGGCTAAATGGGGATCAGGCAAGCCCGTCATCGCTATCGGCAGCGATATCGACTGTATTCCCAAAGCATCTCAGAAGCCCGGAGTAGCCTATCATGACCCGATCATCGAAGGTGCACCCGGGCATGGAGAAGGGCACAACTCCGGAGCACCTCTGAACATCATCGCCATGCTGGCTCTTAAAAAGATCATGGAGCGCGAGAAGTTGCCCGGAACATTGGTGTTATGGCCTGGGGTAGCCGAAGAGCAGCTGGGCACTAAAGCCTATTATGTCCGCGATGGCTACTTCAAGGATGTTGACGCCTGCATCTTTACCCATGTGAGCAGCAACCTGGGTACCGGATACGGTCCCATCGGTACCAGCGGGATGATCTCCGTTAAGTTCAGCTTTGAAGGGGAGGCCGCTCACGCCGCGGGTGCTCCCTGGAAGGGGAGAAGCGCGCTCGACGCTGTCGAACTGATGAATACCGCCTGGAATATGCACCGTGAGCACATGTTGCCGAGTCAGCGCTCTCACTACGTCATCACCGATGGCGGCGATCAGCCCAACGTAGTGCCCTCGAAAGCCTCCGTCTGGTACTACTTCAGGGAACAGGACTATCCCAAAGTGATGAAGATGTACCAGGACGGTATCAAGATTGCTGAGGCTGCCGCTTCCATGACCGATACCAAAATGACCTACGAGGTGCTCGGCAGTGCATGGCCCGGCCACATGAATCAGCCTATTGCAGAAGCCATGTACGAGAACATCAAACAGGTTGGACTCCCCACCTGGAGCGAAGCCGATCAGCAACTGGCTATGGCTACACAGAAAGAGCTGAACCCTGATAATGCCGACCTGCACAAGGGGCTTTCCACTACATTAAGCCCTATTATGAAGGTCGTTCCCGGCGCTTCGTTTAGTGGTGGAGGGTCTGATGATATTGGCGATATCTCCTGGAATGTACCCACCATTGTGCTGGGCTACCCTTCCAATATCTCCGGCTTAAAGGGTCACGACTGGGCCAGTGCCATTTCTATGGCAACCCCGATCGCTCACAAAGGTGTTACTGCAGGAGCAAAGGCCGAAGCATTGACTGTACTGGACCTGCTGGCCAGGCCCGAGATCATCAGGGACGCCTGGACTTATTTCAAAGATGTTCAGACTAAAGACGTGCAGTACACACCAATGGTCTCCAAGACCGATAAGCCTGCCGTATCTCTCAACAAAAAGATCATGGGTGAGTATCGCGAGGAGATGAAGAAATACTACTACAATCCGGCTAAATACAAGACCTACATGGAGCAGCTTGGGATCAAATACCCGACCGTGCGCACTGAAAAACTGAATACGCAAACCAGCAAATAATAAATAATCTGACATGGTAACAAGAAGGACTTTACGTAAGCAACTAAAAACACTCGGAGCTGCTTGCATAATCTCAGGTATGACAGTACTGCCTTTAACGGCTTCGTCACAAACTATTTCTCCTGCCAGGCTTGACGCTCTGAAAACGGAGCTCATGAAAGAGATCGATAAACAGCAGAAATCCACCCAGGAAATGGTTGATATGGTATTCAGCTTTGGCGAGCTGGGCTTCCAGGAGGTCGAGACATCCAGGTACCTGACGGGCATCCTGCAGAAGAATGGCTTTAAAGTAGAACAGGGCATAGCAGGAATTCCTACAGCCTGGACAGCAAAGTGGGGCTCTGGTAAGCCTTTTATCGCTATCGGAAGTGACATCGACTGTATTCCCAAGGCTTCGCAAAAGCCTGGTGTGGCTTATCATGATCCCATCATCGAAGGTGCACCCGGACATGGTGAAGGGCATAACGCAGGCGAGCCTCTCAACATCACTGCTGTACTGGCGCTCAAGAAAATCATGGAACGCGAAAAGATCCCCGGCACGATTATGCTGTGGCCGGGAGTCGCAGAAGAGCAGCTCGGGTCCAAAGCCTATTACGTTAGAGACGGCTATTTCAAAGACGTAGATGCCTGTATCTTCACCCACGTCGGCAATAACATGGGTACCAGCTATGGGGATGGGGGAGGAAACGGGATGATCTCCGTAAAGTTCAACTTCGAAGGGGAGGCAGCTCATGCCGCCGGCGCCCCCTGGAAAGGTCGAAGCGGACTGGATGCTGTGGAGCTGATGAATTTGGCCTGGAACTTTCATCGTGAACACATGGAAACCACACAGCGGTCCCATTATGTGATATCCGATGGCGGCGATCAGCCAAACGTGGTGCCATCAAAGGCGTCTGTATGGTACTACTTCCGCGAAAGGTCATATCCAAAGATCATGAAGATGTATAAAGACGGGATTAAAATGGCCGAAGCTGCCGCCAAGATGACCGATACTAAAATGACCTATGAGGTGCTGGGCAGCGCATGGCCGGGTCACTTCAATCAGCCCATCGCAGAAGCGCTGTACGAAAACATCAAGGCAGTCGGTCTGCCTGAGTGGTCTCCTGACGACCAGGTACTGGCCAAAGCACTGCAGAAGGAACTGGGTTCTCCGGAAGAAGGGCTGTCGGCAACATTAAGCGGCCTGGCTAAACCTGCTATCTCGCTGTCTGCCGGTGGTGGTGGTTCAGACGATATCGCCGATGTTTCATGGAACGTCCCAACTGTCGTACTCCGCTTTCCTTCCAATATTCCCGGTCTTCCCGGTCACCACTGGGCCAATGCAATCGCGATGGCAACACCCATCGCTCACAAGGGTGTAACGGCGGGGGCGAAGGCTGAGGCGATGACCCTGCTCGATCTTTTTACCAATCCGGATCTCATCAAGGGTGCCAAAACCTATTTTACAGATGTTCAAACAAAAGAAGTAAAATACGTGCCCCTGATATCGAAAACAGATAAGCCGCCCATATCCCTCAATAAGAAGATCATGGAGGAGTTCAGACCTGAAATGAAGAAGTACTATTATAATCCCGCAAAGTATAAAACCTATCTGGAGCAGCTCGGAATCAAATACCCTACTGTGAAGAAAGATTAGTTTGTGTAGTGGCCAGCAGCCGCACTGCTGCTGGCTTAATCTTCTGTCATGATACGTGTACACCGCAAATAATTCACCGATGAAAATGAAGCATATACTCATGCTTGCTCTGCTTATGTGTAGTGCAGCGATCGCGAGGGCGCAGGCACCCACTCATGTTCCTTTAATGAATGATGCCTGGAGACTAATCGCGCAAAAGAAATACGTCAAGAATGATCAGTTTAAGATGGTGCCCTCTTTCCCCTTTAAGTTACAGCAGATGGAGAATACCGAAATCGAATTAGGCGGATACATCATCCCCCTAAAGGCAGAAATGGAATATACCAACTTCATGCTGGCAGTGGTTCCTTATGACCAGTGTGCTTATTGCGGTCAGGGCGACATTCCCTCCATGATTGAAGTGCATGCCAGACGTGCAGTCGGTGCTTCAGACCGGCCGGTTAAAATACGGGGCAAGTTGGTGCTTAATAAAACAGGTGATAAGCGCTCAGAGATCTTCCTTATGGATGCTGAGCTCATAAAATAAACGAAATGATATTTCCTTCTGAACTAAGATATACGGCTGACCATGAATGGGTACAGCTGAAAGACGGCCAGGCCCTCATAGGCATCACAGCATTTGCTCAGGCTGAGCTCGGCGATATCGTATTTGTGGATATTCCGCTCATGGACGCTGAAATCAGCCAGCACGACGTATTTGGCAGCGTAGAGGCGGTGAAGACCGTCTCTGATCTTTTTATGCCAATTACAGGGAGGATCGTCGCGGTCAATACTGATCTCGATCAAGATCCCGGACTCGTCAATTCTGATCCTTACCAGGCCGGCTGGCTGGCTCTGGTGTCCTTGTCGGATCCGGCTGAATTCGAAAAGTTGCTCAGTGCTGAGCAGTATCAAACACTTATCGGAAAGTAGATCCGTATGTTTTCTCCTGAACGAATAAAAAATATTTACAACTAGCGCCATTTCAAACGCTGGAAACGAAAAATAACTTACTTTAGATTCTTAATAATCACTCTTTATCTATTAATCGCTTAAAAACACAAACATTACTCAGGAAATTTTATGAAATTCAGGAAACCACTAGGTATTTTATTGAAGGAGGCCGAAGAAACGGGTGAAGGGACTTTAAAACGGACCTTAGGTGCGGGAAATTTAATTGCACTGGGGATTGGCGCTATCATAGGTGCCGGTTTATTCGTTCGCACCGCTGCTGCTGCCGCGGATCATGCGGGACCTTCAGTCACCCTCTCATTCATCCTGGCTGCCGTGGGTTGTGGTCTTGCCGGTCTCTGTTATGCAGAGTTCGCATCCATGATCCCCATTGCCGGATCTGCCTATACCTACTCGTATGCCACTATGGGCGAAGTGATCGCCTGGATTATTGGCTGGGACCTTGTCCTGGAATATGCCGTAGGGGCAGCCACGGTGTCTATCGCCTGGTCAGAATATCTCAATAAGCTCCTGGAGACCTTTGGAGTGTCCATCCCTTATGAGCTCTGTCATTCCCCGTTTCAGGTGTCGCCCGATGGTGTGAATGGTATTATCAATATTCCCGCACTCTTTATCGTAATTGTCTTATCCCTTGTGCTTATCCGGGGTACGAAAGAATCGGCTAACATAAACGGAATAATCGTTATCCTGAAAGTGGCTATCGTGATCGCGTTCATCCTGCTTGGATGGTCGTTCATGAATCCGATCAATCATACACCTTATACGCCGGTTAACCTCGGAGAGAAGGCGTTTTTCTCGGGAGAAAAGGGATTTCTCGATTATTTTGAAAACGACTTCGGGAAGTTCGGTATGAGTGGGATTGTTAGCGGTGCCGGTGTCGTCTTCTTCGCATTCATCGGTTTCGATGCTGTATCGACGGCAGCGCAGGAAGCTAAAAATCCGAAGAAGGATATGCCGATCGGTATTCTTGTATCGCTCGTAATCTGTACTGTACTTTATGTGCTGTTCAGTCATGTACTAACCGGCGTAGCCAATTATTCAGAATTTGCTACTGCTGGAAAGGAAGCGTCTGTAGCCTACGCTATCGAAAGATATATGCCGGGTTTCGAGTGGCTTTCTATTTTAATCACAGTTGCCATCCTTGCAGGGTTCTCCTCTGTAATCCTGGTCATGCTGCTGGGTCAGTCGCGGGTATTCTTTTCCATGTCGAAAGACGGTCTTGTTCCGAAAATATTTTCAGAAGTACACCCTAAATATCAGACGCCATACAAATCGAACCTGATCTTCCTGGTGTTTGTGGGTTTATTCGCTGCCTTCGTGCCGGGGGATGTAGTAGGAGATATGACCAGTATAGGTACACTTTTCGCGTTTGTTCTCGTATGTATCGGCGTGATTGTTATGCGTCGTACCGATCCAAACACACCAAGAGCATTCAAGACTCCGGGGATGCCCTACCTGCCTATAATTGGTGCCGCAGCCTGTCTGCTCATGATGGTAGGCCTGGGTAAACATAACTGGGAGCGACTGATCATCTGGATGGCACTGGGCTTCGTGATCTACTTTGCCTATAGTGTGAAGCATTCCGTCGTACGGAAACAAAGCCGCGGAGAGCAAAACTAGAGACATCGTTTTTAATAAAGGCGAAAGGCCTGCTGTATATACAGCAGGCCTTTCGCCTTTTATTCTGACAGGTTTTCGTCTGCCGATAGGGCTTTTCCCTGATCTTCATTCTCCGGCGTGCTTTCTGCAGTAGGCTCAGCAGGTTTCTCCTTCGCTGTTGCATTTACCCGCGGAACCCGTTTTCTGACCGGCTTAACCGGTGTGGCCTCCGCCTGGGCGGCGATCTCTCCGGCAACTCTTCTTGTTCTTCGAACTTTCGCTACCGGGCTGTCTGCTGCCGGTGCTTCTTCCAGTGGAGGGTCTGCTACGACTGGCAAGGCCGGTGGCAGTATTGGCGGAACATCAAATGAATTAGCCCGCTCCTTGATATCCGTCGCTTCCGCGACCTCTTCTGCCTCAACGGGTTTTGATATAGAGGCTTTGTCAGCCAGCTTTCGGGCAATCTGTGAGGCAGCTTTCTTAATCTCTTTCGTTACCTTTTTCGGACTGCGTCCCTGGCCCGTAATGGCTTTTTTTATTTCCTCAATAAGCGTTTCTTCCAGCGAGCGGCGGATTTGCTTCTTCGCCTTTTTCGTAAGTTCCTTTTCTTTTTTCTTCATTACGTATAATCGTCAATTGATGTGATAAGAATAACTCAACTTCTCCTCAACAGCTATTGTGTACCTGTCCCGCGATCCGGATAAACCTGAGTTTGGCCTACTAGCCAATATAGCGATTTTTATTGAACGGCTTAGTCCAAAACCCTTAAACAGCTCTGTTATAATTGAAGGCTCAAAGCGATGGTATCTAAATCTCCTAAAACTTAGTACCTTTGCAGCCCTCTAAAGGAGGCGATTAGATATGAGGACTGAAGCAACAAAAACAATACAACTCGCGTTACCCATCATTATTGGTGAGCTGGCGCAAATGGCACTGCATCTTATTGACGCGGCTATGGTAGGCGCCATTAGCTATAAACAACTGGCGGCTGCCGCCCTGGTACTAAATGCCCTGAATATTCCCTTTGTATTCGGCATCGGGATCACCATATCCGTATCTCAGATGGTTTCTATGGCTCATGGAAGAAGAGACGGGAACCTTGTGTCACACTATTTCTTCAACGGCTTTGTCCTGTGTGCTGTCGCTGCAGTGGTGATTTCATCCTTCCTGGTTTTCGGACGTAATATTTTGTATCACCTGGGGCAAGATCCTGAAGTTGTCGTCCTGGCTCTCCCTTTTATGAAGCTGATGGGGATTTCGATCATACCTATGCTTCTGTTCATGACCCTGAAACAGTTTACTGACGGACTGGAGTACACCCGTACGGCTATGTTGCTGTCGCTCATCGGGCTTCCTATAAACGTCTTCCTCAACTGGATCCTTATCTATGGTAACCTGGGATTCCCGAGAATGGAGCTGGTCGGAGCAGGTTGGGCCACGCTCATCACCCGTACACTGATCTTTGTGCTGCTGGCATTAGTGGTTCTGAAGCACAGTACCTTCAAACGATACATCCTTGTCAGCCGAAGCCAGTGGAAACTGAAGGCGCAGACAATGAAGGACCTGCTGCATATCGGCGTTCCCAGTAGTTTACAAATGGGAATGGAAGCAGGTGCCTTTGCAGTCTCCGGGATAATTATCGGAACATTGGGTGCAGTTTCTCAGGCCTCCCATCAGATCGCACTGAGCTGCGCTTCTTTTACCTTTATGGTTTCGATGGGCCTCGCGCAGGCAGGCTCCATCCGCGTGAGTAATGCATACGGTGGCGCGAACTTTTCGCTCATTTCTAAAATAGGCCGGAGTACTCTGATCACTGCTCTTTGTTATGGGATTTTCTGCGCCATCATCTTCTCTGTCTTTCGGTTCCAGCTTCCTCAACTGTTCAATAACAACACGGAGGTATTGCAGCTTGCATCTGCTTTGCTGCTCTTTGCTGCCGTGTTCCAGATTTCCGACAGCACGCAGGCGATCGGGGCGGGACTTCTGAGAGGAATTAAAGATGTGAAAATTCCGACTATCCTGGTAGCGATTTCCTACTGGGTGATCGGCTTGCCGCTAGGCTATATCCTTTCATTTCACTTTAAGATGGGAGCGCAGGGAATGTGGTTGGGACTGATAGCCGGACTTACGCTGGCGTCTGTGTTTCTGATCCTCCGCTTTCTTAAGATCTCCAGAAGGAGCGAGCGCTCCTCCGCTGAAACGGTATAAAACAAAAAAAGCATCTGCCGTGAGACAGATGCTTTTTTTGTTCAATGATATATGTGAAAATTAAATAACTTCTACATTCACTGCATTAAGACCTTTTTTGCCTTTTTCAACTTCGAACTTTACGCGATCGTTCTCACGAATTTCGTCGATAAGTCCTGTTGAATGAACAAAGATATCTGGTTCACCATTAGCTGGTACGATGAATCCGAAACCTTTAGTTTCATTGAAAAATTTTACTGTTCCTTCGTTTTGCATTGTATTAATATTAATAAAGCCCACAAGGTAGGAAATATAATCCAATAAGGCACTAATTAAATACGCCGTGGGTTTTCGCAGTGAAGAAAGCCTTAAAGTTCTTTCCTGAGCCGTGCTACAGGAATATTCATGGCTTCCCTGTATTTCGCAACCGTTCGCCGTGCAATGTTATAGCCCTTTTCCTTTAAGATCTCAGCGAGCTTCTCGTCCGCCAGGGGGTGGCGTTTGTCTTCATTGCCGATACATTCTTCCAGGATCTTCTTCACTTCCTTGTTCGACACTTCTTCTCCGCTCTCCGTTTGAATAGCCTCAGAAAAGAAGGATTTCAGCAGGAAGGTACCAAATTCAGTCTGAACATACTTCGAATTGGCTACCCTTGAAACCGTTGAAATGTCCATTCCGATCCGGTCTGCTATGTCTTTCAGGATCATCGGTTTCAGGTTCCTGTCATCTCCTGTAAGGAAATAGTCATACTGGTAGTGCATGATGGCGTTCATCGTTTTGAGCAAAGTTTGCTGCCGCTGTTTGATGGCGTCAATAAACCATTTTGCCGAGTCGAGTTTTTGCTTCACAAACTGCACCGCTTCCTTTAGCTTCTTGTCTTTTTGGGAAGTCTTGTCATAATGCTGAAACATCTCCTGATAGGAACGGCTAACCTTCAGCTCAGGCGCATTCTGTGAGTTCAGCGTCAGCACCAGTGTTCCCTCTTTGTTGCTGATATGAAAATCCGGAATGATCTGAAGCTGCTTCGTCGTCACCGCACCCGAATCTCCGGGTTTGGGATTAAGTCTCAGGATCTCCGCAATGATCTCCTTCAACTCCTCTGAAGAGATGTTCAGGGCTTTTTCCAGCTTGTCGTAATGCTTTCTTGTAAATTCATCCAGATAATCTTCCACAACACGGATCGCCTTCAGAATAACCGGATTGTTCTGGTCTTTCTTCCGTAACTGGATCAGCAAGCATTCCTGCAGATCGCGCGCTCCTATACCCGCCGGCTCAAAGTTCTGAATCACTTTGAGTACTTCTTCCACTTCTTCTTCCTCTGCAAACACGTTCTGAGAAAAAGCAAGATCATCTATCAAAGAAGCAATTGAACGTCTCAGATAACCGTCATCGTCCAAACTGCCTATAAGCTGCTGTCCGATCTGGAAGTCTTTGTCCGACATGGGGATCAGATCCAGTTGCTCCTGCAGATTTTCATAGAAGGAGCTCTGTATAGCAATCGGCATCTCTTTCTTGTCATCTTCATCATCCCCGTTCTGATCGTATTTGGATCCATAGTCGTTGATGTTGTCCTCCTGCAGGTAGTCATCGATATTAAATTCGTCAAATTCCTCGGACTTCTCCTCAGAATCATACGTTTCGTCAGGGTCCTTATCCGGATATTCCTCAACAGGATCATTCAGATTGGCCAGGCTCAGATCTTCCAGTGCAGGATTCTCTTCCAGTTCTTCTTTGATGCGCGCATCCAGGGAAACGGTAGGTACCTGTAATAGCTTGATGAACTGAATTTGCTGAGGCGATAGCTTCTGAAGTAGTTTCTGTTGTAGGTTCTGTCTTAACATAAATATCGATGGCCAAAATTACATATTATAATTTAACGATGCGATGGATGGCTAAATATAACGAAGACAACTAACAGTTTGAGTAGATTTAGGTTTTGTTTACCTTCGCAACATGTTTACAGGTATTATTGAGACCCTTGGCGAGGTCGTTGACTTACAAAAGGATAAGGGTAATCTGCACATCAGAATCTCCTCATTATTTTCTTCCGAACTGAAGATTGACCAGTCCGTTGCCCATAACGGAATATGTCTGACGGTGGTAGCTGTTCAGGACGATTCCCATACGGTTACTGCAGTGGAAGAGACCCTGGCAAAAACGAATCTGAATAAATTACAGAAGGGTAGCTTGGTAAATCTTGAACGATGCATGCAGATGAACGGCCGTCTTGACGGTCATATTGTTCAGGGACATGTTGATCAGGTAGCTACCTGTACCCAGTTGCAGGAACTCGATGGAAGCTGGGTCTACACCTTCAATTATAATGCTGAAACAGGGAATGTAACCGTCGAAAAAGGCTCTATCTGTGTCAATGGTGTGAGCTTAACCGTAGTGAATTCTCACGATGGATCCTTCTCTGTAGCAATTATTCCTTACACTCATGAACATACCAACTTCCGCACTTTACAGGTAGGGGACGAGGTGAATCTGGAGTTTGACATCATTGGCAAATATGTAGCGAGATTGTTAAATAGGTAGAAATACGGGTTTTTACCTATATTATTAATAATGGATGTTAATTTTTGTTAAATAATTTGCAATTCTAAATTATATTGTGATATTTGTATCAAGCAAACGGAAACGCGGGCTTAAATACTGTAAGGTGGTGAAACAGGCAGACACACCTCCTTGTCTCGGTGGCGGAGAATATGGGAAACCAGCAATGGCTAACCACTCCTTGAAGGTTCGATTCCTTCCCTTACAGCTC
>NZ_JBMQOB010000020.1:0-153777 GCF_053551015.1 Arcticibacter sp.
ATTCACATAACGGAGCAGAAAAGAGCAGAAAGAAAGAGAATTCAAGATATCACTGAACCGGCCTCTGAATTATCAGCGGATATCAACAAATATTACACAACTAGTTCATTACTTTTGTCCAACTAATAAGGGGTCGGTACAATACTCCAGTATGTTCCCTGACTTCAGCTAAGTTGAAGAATAGGTATGCATCTAAAATCTCCTTGCGATAGCTTCTATTAAATCGTTCTATGTACTTATTCTGAGTGGGCTTGCCAGGCTGTGTATACTGGATACGGATACCCTGATCTTTTGAAGAAGAGCCTAGATTATTAAACCAAGTAGTCAAACAGAATACATAAGGATAATTTGAATATTCTCGCTAATTTTATTCTACCTAAATGCCTTAAAATGTTGACGTTTCAAATCCTTTCAGCGTTGTTTATCATTGTAGCAACGTTTATGTACGTACGATTCACACGAACACGGTCCTCACTTGCCGCATGTAGACTCGAATTAACGGAAGTGACTGTCAAGCTCGAAAAACACGAAAAGGATCTTCTTGATCTCAGCAAAAAGTACAAGCCTATAGTTGACATCGATTTTGCAATAAAAGAGAGAGAGGTTGATCTCAAACAAGTACAACATGATTTATCCGAGCTTCGGCAGAAGTATTCCAGCAGTCACGAGATATTTAAAGCTTTGGAGAAAGAGGTTTCTTTTTACAGAAGCGAACTCGACGTTATGGAGTTTGGTTTATATCAGCCACAGTTTGATTATCAAACATCAGAAGAATTTAAGAGGCATCTGGAGAAGAACTACAGGACGCAAAAGGAATGTATAAGCTCAAATGATGCAATCAGATGCCATACAAATTGGACAGTAGAGGGGAGTGCCGCGAAGGGAAGGCAGATGACAAAACAGTACTCGAAGCTTATGCTTTATGCGTTCAATGGTGAGTGCGACTCGCTCATTGCAAAGGTCAAGTGGAACAATGCTACCAGGTCAAAAGAGCAGATGCTGAAATCGTTCCGAAGTATAAACAAATTAGGAGAATCACACCAGATTGAGATTACGACAGAGTTTCTCGATCTAAAGCTACAAGAGCTTGCTCTCTCGCATGAATACGAAAATAAGAAGTTCGAAGAAAAAGAAGAACAGCGGCGAATTAGGGAGCAGATGCGCGAGGAGGAAAAAGCTCAGAAGGAATTCGAAAGGGCAGAAAAGGCGGCGGACGAGGAGGAGCGAAGGTATCAAAAAGCATTGCAGCGTGCAAAAAGCGACTTGGCAAATGCTAGTGTATCCGAGATAGAGATATTAAATGAACAAATCCAACTGCTGGAAACGAAATTGGCTGATGCCCATGATAGAAAGGAGCGCGCAATATCCATGGCTCAACTAACAAAGGTGGGTCACATATACGTAATCTCGAACTTGGGTTCGTTTGGAGATGACGTTTACAAAATCGGAATGACTAGAAGATTAGAGCCGATGGATAGGATCAAGGAGCTTGGTGATGCGTCTGTTCCTTTCCAATTTGATGTTCACGCCATCATCTATTCAGAAAATGCTCCCCAACTAGAATACGAAATACATAAGAAGTTCCAGGATAGAAGGTTAAATCGGATCAATGGGAGAAAGGAGTTTTTCAAGGTTTCACTAGACGAGATAGAAACATTTGTAAATGCTCATGCCGGTGCTGAAATTGAGTTTACTAAACTTGCTGAAGCAAAAGAATATAGGGAGTCTTTGGCGATGTTGGACCGTCTCCTGACGTCGGAGAGACCTGTGGAGAAGGTCGAGCTATTCCCGAGTAGTCTTGATTAATGTTAAAGATGGTCGACATATGCTGAATCGTACAATTGACGCAGTCTTGAACCGAGTGGCAGTCGACTCTTGTATTCTTGTTGGTATCAATTTACTTGGGCTGCTAATTTTCGGTACCGTCCAGGAGAGTGGCGATACAAACGCCGGAAGCATGTATGGCCTTTTTATTATAGCGTTAATACCGCTCATCATAGGGTCGGTGGGGATGATTCAGCTGGTAAAAGGATATTGCAACTTTTCACATCGGGTCAGTTCGTTTATGCCCTTATGTCTTTTAATATTTGGCATATGGTTAGATCAGAAGATATTGGCAATCTTTATTGCTGCGATATGTCTGGTAGTTCTATATAGCGTTCTCCGGCTATTGCTGAAGGTCTTTCTGAAGTAAATCGAGTTTGTACTAAGCAGATGCAGAAATCAGGGATATGACAGCGAAAAGTAAAATGGGACTTGCCGGTGTGACGGTGATGGCTTTGGTGTGGGATTAGGGTAGTGTCTTGAATTTTGTGTAAGTAAAAAAAAGTAGGCCATTTCTATTGTGATTAGAGAAAATGCAGAACTTTAATTACAACAAATGGAAGAGAACAAATTAGGATTACCGAAGGACTTTTTCAAGCAGTTCAAGTCCAAAGAACAGTTTCAGGAGTTCTTTCAGGAAATGTTCAAACAGGGTGTTCAGGAGATGCTCCAGGGGGAACTAGACGATCACCTTGGATATGAAAAACATGCCCCTGAAGGTCGTGGCAGCGGCAATTCCCGCAATGGTTACAGCAGTAAAAAAGTGAAGAGTGAAAGTCTTGGGGATGTGGTATTGGCCATCCCCCGGGATCGTAATTCCAGCTTTGAACCCAAACTGATTGCTAAGCACCAGCGGATGAGCGAACAGCTCGAGCAAAGTATCATTGGCATGTACTCCCGTGGAATGAGCACCCGTGATATCGAAGATCAGATCCGGGAAATGTATGGTGTAGAGATTTCTGAAAGTACAGTTTCTACTGTGACCAGCCGGGTGATTGATCTGATTAAAGAATGGCAGGTCAGGCCCCTGGAGCCTGTTTATTTTACCTGCTGGATGGATGGTATACAGTTCAAAGTCCGCCACAACGGTAAGGTGATCAGCAAGTGCATCTACCTGGTAATCGGCCTGAGGAATGACGGGCTCAAAGAGATACTGGGCATGTGGATCAATGAGACGGAAAGTGCTTCTTTCTGGTTAAGTGTGCTTACTGACTTAAAAGCCAGAGGTGTAGAGGATATCCTGATCGCTTGCACGGATAACCTTACCGGTTTTACCAAAGCCATAGCTCAGGTATTTCCGCAAACCATTACCCAGCTTTGTGTCGTCCATCAGATCCGTAACAGCTGTAAGTATGTGTCATGGAAAGAGCGTAAAGAATTCAGTGCTGATCTCAAGCAGGTTTATGGTGCTGTCAACAGGGAGGCCGCCAGAGCCGCTTTAGATGCTTTTACAGAAAGATGGGGCGGTAAATATGGCTATGCCATCACAAGCTGGGAAAACAACTGGGATGCGCTGACCAGCTACTTTGACTTTCCGCTGGAAATCCGCAGGATCATTTACACCACCAACGTAATTGAAAGCCTCAATAGCGGCATCAGAAAGTTCACTAAATCCAAGAACTTGTTCCCTGACGACCAGGCAGCCATCAAAGCCGTGTATTTATCCGTTATAAATATCCAGAAAAAATGGACCATGCCCATCAGGGACTGGGGCAGGATCATTAACCAGTTTAGTATTATATTTGAAAACAGATGTAGGATTTAATCGCACTAGGTTTGGCCTCTTACACAAAAATCTGCACAGGCTCGGTGATTACTTTCATTAGCATCAGACTTTCCGGACATCGCCATTCGACGGGAGTTCTTTTCCTAGGGCTGTTGTTTATTGACGTTTTTGCATTGTTAGTTGGCGCGTTTTTTCATGCGGTAAAGCTCCTTCAGTTTAGACATTTTTTGATTTTCTTTCAGTTCGTTGTGGCTACGATCGTTCTATTTTTACTATTTCATAGTAGCTACGATAGTTACCGCGAGACCAGACGCGTGTTCTGGGGGCTCAATGGCGAATAATAATCAACGATGAAAAAAGTAGCAGGCTCATCATTGAAGATTTTAGGACAAAGAAGACCATTATGCCTAAACGCTTTGTTGACGATCGCTTTGGCGATGTGCTTATGGTACTACGACCCGTTTCATAAAACGGTAGAACCGGTTGATAATCTAATCGGAAGGGACTACTCTTTTGCTTTGAATTACCTTGGTTCGGAACCAAACGACTGTTCTTCTTTTAAAACAACAGATGTATTGAACGAATTTCAAGCCGGAGTGCTTTCGGTGAAGGTAAAACCAATAGACAGCCGAATCAGTCAATGTACATGGAACTTCAGGAGACATAAAGTAACCATCTGGACCGCAAGAACAGCTAAGTTGCCAAATGAAATTATTGATGCAGTCAGATATAAGAACAACGTGCAATTCTGAAGGATGCTCAAATTCTTGCCAGTGTCTCTGGAGCCGCAGAATCAAAGTTCCGTTAGAACAAATTTCCTCGGAACTGTAAATTCTTTTTAATTTGAGTAAGGGTAAGATGACGTCTCATTGTCTAACAATTGATGAGGTCAATATCAAAGACAGATTGCAGTCCGACTACTTGCAGATAACATTTCATGACAGACTTAGATTCAGATAGCCAGAGTTTCGATCAGATCTATCTGGAAAACTTCAGGACTTTACATCGGTATGCGTATACTCTCCTGAGGGATAAAGAGCTTGCAGAAGAAATGGTGCATCAGGTTTTCCTTAAAATCCTGGAAAGGGCTGTGCCCTTGGATATCCATACTTCATTGAAGGCATACTTACTTCGGGCGGTAAATAATGAGTGCCTTAACTACATAAAACATCAGAAGGTTAGGCAAACCCACCAGTCATATACGGCAACTGTTATGCGGGATCAGGTTGAGCATCCATCTAACAGGCTTGCCTACCAGGAGCTGGAGCTGCATGTTGAAAAAGCGATCAATGATCTGCCGGAACAGTGTCGAACCGTGTTTCAGCTGAGTCGGTTTGAAGAGCTGAAGTACGCGGAAATAGCTGACCAACTTGGTATATCTGCCAAAACGGTTGAAGCCCACATGAGTAAGGCATTAAAGCGGCTTAGGCTGGAACTGGTAGACTATCTGCACCTTATTATGTTGATGCTGGTGATCAGGTTATGGTAATAAACGAAGAAAAATGGAAATCAACGATGATTTATTAATCAGTTATCTTCTAAATGAAGCATCAGATGATCAGGTTCGGGAGATTGAGATCTGGTTATTGAGTGATCCGGCCAATCAAATGAGGTTTAGGCAATTCAAGCTGACCTGGGAGGCTAGCAGGATGCTGGATTTGGATGAAGAGGTAGATCCGAAAAGTTCCCTCGAAAGGTTGAAGAGAAAGCTTCAGGATGGCAGGGAAAGGCGCTCGGGTATTCGTCTGCTTCAGAGAAGATCGGATTGGCTGAGGGCTGTTGCTGCTATTGTCTTAATATTTGTTGCAGCATGGTTTTACATCTCGAATCTACATGTCAGGGACCTGAAGTCTGCGACGGATCAGCTTGTTAAAACGGATACGCTTAGTGATGGATCAATAGTGACACTGAACAAAAACAGTGTGATTGAATATCCCTCAAGGTTTGTTGATGATAGCCGACAGGTAGTCTTACAGAAAGGGGAGGCGTTCTTCGATGTGATGCCTGATAAAAGCAGGGCTTTTTTGATTGAATCGGGACCCGTGTCGATCAGGGTTGTGGGTACCTCATTTAACGTCAAGCTTGTAGATGGGGCGGCAGAAATTATTGTAGAATCTGGCAAGGTGGAGGTGAATAAAGATGGCAAGAAGATCTTTCTTGAACCGGGTGAAAAGACTGTCGTGTCTAAGCATACGCGGGAGCTGGAAAAGATGGTTAATCCTGACCAGCTATACAATTACTACCGGACGAAGGAGTTCGTTGCAGATGATACTCCACTCTGGAGGATGGTTCAGGTATTGAATGAAGCGTATGGTAGTCGCATTGTAATCCGCAACTCAGCCATTAAAAACCTTCTACTGAATACGACCTTTAAAGATGAATCTCTGGAAGAAGTCCTACAAGTGATTAGCCGAACTTTCAACATTACCGTAGAAAAGAAAGGCGATCTGATTATACTCAAATAAGCGCGCAATCAATGTCCTGTTTCCCCGGATTTGGGAGATCTATCTCCGCAATCGTATTCTTGTTCCTCTTTATAGTTTCTTTTAATAAAGCCTTGGCGCAAAGTCTTTTAGACAGGCAAGTGTCTGTCCATGTGATCAGGCAGCCGATTGCGTCTGTTTTAACGGATATCGGCCTCAAAGGTGGGTTCTACTTTTCATACAATGGCAGAACTGTTCAAAAAGATAGCCTCGTGTCTTTTACCAGCAGCGGTCAAACTGTTTATAGAACCTTGATTCGCTTACTTGGCGAGGGGTATGAATTTGAGGAACGTAACAGTTATATCATTATCAGGCCGGCTTTGAGGCGCATGTCGTTCATTAATACGGATATCAACAGTGAAAGTAACAGCTATTCTATAAGCGGAATAATCGTTGACGAAAGAACAGGCGAACGGTTGGTGAACACGAGTGTTTATGAAACCGAGCAACTCGTATCTACCTTAACGGATGAACACGGATATTTCAAGTTGAAGCTTAAATCTGCAAACCTGGCCCAGGTTCGTCTGACTGCCAGCAAGGTCTTGTATCGGGATACCTCTCTTAACTTTTTGAAAACGGTAGAGATCTCCAGGCGAACGCGGGCTGGAAATCTCTACGACAGTGAAAAGGATGTTGGCAATAAGGAAGTGGGCCGGTTCTTCACGACGGCAGCGCAACGGTTGCAAAGTATGAATATCCAAAATTTCTTCGCAAGCCGACCATACCAGATCTCGCTGACTCCGGGAGTGAGTTCTCATGGAGCACTAAGTTCTCAGGTAGTGAATAAATTCTCGCTGAATATGGTTGGTGGATATACTGCGGGCGTTGATGGTTTGGAGATAGGCGGGCTCTTTAATATCAATAAACGGGATACGAGGTACCTCCAGCTCGCTGGAATATTTAATCTTGTGGGCGGAAGGGTAACGGGAATTCAACTCGCAGGAGTGAGCAATCAGGCCTTGGATACGGTAAAAGGGGTTCAGGTATCCGGCTTCATCAATAAGGCGGATAGTCAGGTTTCAGGACTTCAAGTTGCTGCATTGAATAACAAAGCTCAGGTATTGAAGGGAGTTCAGATTGGACTAGTGAACGTCGTTGATAGGTCTGAGGGTACTAGTATTGGATTGATTAATATCATCAGAAATGGCTTTTATAGATTAACCTTGTCGACAAATGATCTGACAAACACAAACGTTTCTCTTAAGACAGGAACGCATGGCTTTTACAGCACTTTGTTGTTTGGTGCCAACATATCGGGAAATAATAAAATGTACTCGCTTGGTATGGGCGTTGGGCACGATGAAATGATTACCGACCAGGTTTATCTATCGGCGGAAGCGGCTTATCAGTTCTCGTTCACGGGGCTTTGGGATGATAGGTGGGCGCAAGCTAAGCTTTTGCTGAATTGGCCGCTGACGGAGAGTCTTTATTTGGTTGCAGGACCAACCTATAACAAATACTCTTACACGGGAAGTCAACCTGGTTATCAAAGGAAGTTCGTTAAGTCCCTACATTACAATGGGAATAGCAATCCTGTTAAAAGGTGGGTTGGATGGGAAGCGGGGATCTCGACGACTTCAGTTTTTAGTCCAAAGCGCGATGTTAAGAAAGCACGTCGATCAAGCGATCTTTTTGTAGGAGTTGCCGCAACTGCAGGCTTCGGCTGGCATGGCCCATCAACCTTGGTAACAGGAGGTGAAATTCTTTTCCAAAAGGATTTTGGCGGTTCTATGTCTGGTACATTATCGGGCGGATACGTCTACCATGATGCTGATGGGGGTTTTGTATCAATCAATACAATACAAATGACTGAATTTCGGGTCCGAGGGTATAAAGCCATTCCATTTAAGGCTGGGATCAGAACCTATACCGGTAAGCGATTTTTCTTTTCTGGAGAACTAGGCGCAGCCGTAGGGCTAAATCAATCTGGGATTCTGACCGTGACTGATATGGTAAGTACTGAAGTCACTGTGCGCAAGGAGGATCGGGCTCACAGTTCGATTTTGTATGCTGTGTCTGGTGGATACAGTTTTGACAACGGATTAGAAGCGGGGATAAAATTCGAAGATTATGCGAGGTTCAACTACATAAAGCAGTTTAATATCCGTCTGGCCTACCGTTTTAAACTGTAGACATAACTCCGGGAAAATAACCTAATGGTTTGATAAGGGTAAGGCAGGGTGCTTGTTGTCTTGTTAGAAAGATCACACACATGAAAACATTCCACCTTATCGTTTTTATTTTATTTTCTGTTTCTCTGGCATCTGCAACAGGGAAAGATGGCACCGGCACTGATAGCCTAAGTTTTACGTCTGATCTGATGATGGGATCACGCTTAAACTCAAACCTTAATTTGGCCGATGATAGTTATGAGAGCCTCATCCTTGCTAAAAGAGAGGCTCGTCGGCCAAGCGATCTTTTCCTTGGCATTGCTGCGTTCGGCGGGTTGTCCCTGAAGGGGGCGCAGTCTTACGCACTTGGGGGAGAGCTTCTTCTGCAGAAGGATTTTGGCGCTTTGTTGTCTGGTACACTATCAGCCGGGTATGTTCGAAATGAGTTTGAGTCTGATCGGACGAGATGGGCTATCCACAACCGAATGGACCAAATAGATGAGTTCTTTGTTTCTGGATATGCAGCAATTCCCATAAAGGCTGGCATCAGAATCTATACGGGTAAACGGTTCTTTTTTGGCGGTGAGGTTGGCGGCTCCTTCGGCTTAAAACAATCAGGCATATTGCGCACGACTGATAGAAGTGGGAGCGTTGAACGGAGTGAGTCAAGAGTTTATAACTCTTTTCTATATGCGGTATCAGCAGGGTATAGCTTTGACAATGGCTTGGAAGCAGGTATTAAGTTTGAAGATTATGCCAAATCTTCAAAGCTTGAGAACCTGAGTGTTCGTGTTGCTTATCGTTTTAAGCTGTGAATGTTGGCAACGTTAGCGGACTTGAATTGGAACATGGTGGGGGAATTTGATTTGAAGGTAGGGTAAAGCAGGGCGCTTGTTGTCTTAATGAAGGAGAAGTTAAGTTGACAGGCGCACCGTATCGTCCTATTTAGAAGGTTTCGCCAGACCGGGTTTAGCTTCAATGATCTTTCAGCCTTCAGTGATTAGGATCTAGAGCAATATCTGGACTTAACAAAAGCCGTTGTACCGGAGGATACTGATCCCCGCAAGGCCCATTTTGATAGCTTAACCCGAATACTTCGGAAGTGAGTTAAAGCGCACCGGGGTTACCCGCCTGCTGTTCTGGTAGGAATATATCCGGGAGTATCCTGCGGGCTTTCAATACTCACGGTTTTGCGAGCTTCTCCAACAGCACTTTAAGACCAGAAACGCTGTTATGCATTTTGATCACCAGCCTGATGAAATGCTGCAGGTAGACTTTGCCGGAGATGAGCTGCAGTATATTGAATGCCTTGACAGGAGAGGTTGTTAAGTGTCCTGTATTTGTTGCTGTTCTTCCCTTTAGCGGATACGCCTATGTGGAGGCATTAAGTGATGCTAAGCTACCGCAGGTTGTCTCCGCCCTAAACCATGCGCTGGCATATATGGGCGGAGTGGGATCGCGTATTCAGTTATGGCCTTTTATCACCTTAAACCATTGCTAGCATAGAATTGCATCAGGAGGTAATAAGAGTATAGCTAACAAAATATGAAGCAATCTTGAACAGAATAGTAATCGCCTCTTGTATTCTCATTGGAACCAATTTTATTTGGTCTGCTGCTTTTTGGTACTATACAGGACCATGGCGATACAAATGCTGGAAGCATGTACAACTGTTTGGGAGAGATATCTTACGCTTTATATTCTAATAAGAAGCAACAACAAACTTTGGGGATAATTCGCTTTATTGTTCTACTACCTCCATTTTACTATCCGTAGGAAGCACCATTTCCTGGTTGAAATTTGGTAGCAGCTTTGTAATGGTTTGGTTGTTTAGTTGTTCAGATAAATTCAGAAAGGTCCATTTCAACCCATTGTCGCTACTTATGGCAAGAAGATAACCTTTTGTAATAATCTTTTTATCGGATCCATACTTCATGATAAGCTCTTGTGGGAGAAGACAATGTATTTCATTACCTGCTTTGAAAAAGTTTCCAGGTTGTCCCAGTTTAACTGAGTCTATCTGGACGCCTTGTTCGGTCATGGATCCCATGGTCGAGGTAAGGAACTTCAACATTGCGTCAGTTCCACCTGCCAGCTTGATAGCAGATGCATGTGTGTACTTTATGATGGTGGGGGAATCTAATGTCTTGGTAGCATTTGCGACTATGGTGGCCTGCTGTATAATTAAGTTTTTGTCTTGTGCCGCAGAGAGGATTGGGACTAGTAGTAACAGAACAAAGTGTAGCGTTTTTTTCATCTATTAAATATATGATAATTCGGCAGCTATACTAGGGTTCCGAATTGGTTCATTGGTTTGTTAGGGAGCAGAATGAGGATGAATATGGCAACATCACATCTTACGTGTTGTTAATGAGCCTATGCCTGTTTTGGCTGCTTTGCTGTGATACGTTTTCTAAATGCTGGGCAAGCTACAGCATGCCCGGCATTTAGTGACTATCTCGTTTAATCCGTATGTGATTTTATTTTAGTAGCCTAAACCTCGGGGGAGGTCAGCCTAAAGTTCGTGTATTATTTAGAGCTCTTTCAGTTCGCTTACTACTTTAGACATAGAAGACTTTGCATCTCCGAATAGCATTAAACAGTTTGGAAAGCCGAACAGTTCGTTTTCGATACCTGCATAGCCGGCGTTCATACTTCGTTTAGACACGATTACTGTACGAGCTTTGTCGGCATTTAATATAGGCATGCCATAGATAGGGCTTTGTGGATTGCTACGGGCGGCGGGATTCACTACATCATTAGCACCGATTATCAACGCGATATCGGTATTAGCGAATTCGTCATTAATGTCGTCCATTTCAACCAGCTTATCGTAAGGGATATTTGCTTCTGCCAAAAGTACATTCATGTGCCCTGGCATACGTCCCGCAACAGGATGGATAGCGAACTTCACAGAAATATTTCTTTTTTCTAACAGATCGGTTAATTCTCTTACCACATGTTGAGCCTGTGCTACCGCCATTCCGTAACCGGGAACAATGATTACAGAGGAAGCCGAATCAAAAAGCATAGCTGTTTCTTCAACACCTACTTCTTTGGTCACTATTTCCTGTTCACTTTTTGAAGAAGTTCCTACGGTTTGACCAAAACCTCCTAACAAAACGTTTGCTAAAGAACGGTTCATGGCTTTACACATAATTTGCGTAAGTATAATGCCCGAGGTTCCAACTAGTGCACCAGCGATAATTAAAACCTGGTTGTTTAATATGAAACCTGTTGCGCATGCTGCGATACCGGAGTAGGAGTTAAGAAGAGAAATTACTACTGGCATATCGGCACCACCGATAGGAATGACAACCAGTATGCCTAAAACCAATGCAAGAATTAGTAGGGAGAACATCCAGACTTCGGTGTTCGGACTGGCAACCATCATCGCAGATAAAACGATGATTACAACTAAAAAAGTTGCATTTAGAAAGTGTTGCCCTTTAAAGGTTACAGACCCTCCATTTACCAGGCCTTTAAGTTTGCCGAATGCCACCATTGATCCTGTGAAAGTGACCGAGCCGATGATTACACTTAAAGCTACCGTCACTGCAACAATAGGCTCCATGGTTAAAGCTGGATTATGTGCTAGTTTCCAGTATTCGGATGTAGCCACTAAAACAGATGACGCACCGCCAAAGCCGTTTAACAAGGCCACCATTTCGGGCATCTGTGTCATCTCTACCTTCCTGGCGATGTATAAGCCAACGGCAGAGCCGAGAAGGATAGTGATGAAAATCTCCGTAAAACTTAATACATTCTTGTCCAGAAGCGTTATCAGAACGGCGATTAACATCGCTGCAGAGCTAAGGGTGTTTCCTTTGCGCGCGGTTGCTGTTTTTCCAAGCATCTTGATACCTACAATAAATAGGACGGATGCCACCAAATAGGCTATTTTTATTATAATGTCTTGATTCATTTCTTCTTTTTAAACATCTGAAGCATTCTGTCGGTAACGGCATAGCCGCCTACCACATTTAGCGTAGCTAGAAAAAGTGCAGCTATTCCTAAGACTTTACTGGTCGACCAAACATCCGGACCGGAGGCTACAATGGCGCCTACTATGGTAATTCCGGAAATGGCATTAGAGCCGGACATTAATGGCGTGTGTAAAGTAGGAGGTATTTTTGCGATTAGTTCAAATCCAATGAAACTGGCTAACACCAGCACATAGAGTAGTACGATTAAGTTTTCTGGGTTCATGATTTATTTTTCTTGAGTATTTCTTTGGTAAATTCGTTCACAACTTCACCGTTATGGGTGATCAGGGATCCCTTGGTAATCTCATCATCCATGTCCCATTTGAAATTGTCCTTACCTGCCAGGTGTAACAATAAGGTGCTGATGTTTTTTGCGTAAAGTTCGCTGGCATTCACTGCAACCAGTCCCGGTAAGTTAGCTTCGCCAACCAACGTAATTCCATGTTTAACGATGGTTTGATTGAATTCGCTCAACTCACAGTTGCCCCCGCTTTCTACGGCCATATCAACAATCACAGAACCGGGTTTCATGGTTTTAACCATTTCTTCGGTAATCAGTAGCGGCGCTTTTTTTCCAATGACAAGAGCCGTGGTAATCACAATATCAGCTTCTGCTATATGTTTGGAGATAAGTTCTTTTTGCTTCTGTAAATACGCCTCAGAAACTTCTGTAGCGTAACCACCTTCGGTTTGAACACCATCTGACTCTACTTGTAGAAAGCGTCCTCCCAAAGATTCTACCTGTTCTTTGGTTTCAACGCGCACATCGGTAACTTCTACAACTGCCCCAAGGCGTTTAGCGGTGGCCACAGCTTGCAGGCCGGCAACTCCAGCGCCAAAGATCAATACTCTTGCTGGTGTGATGGTGCCTGCCGCGGTCATCATTAATGGAAATATTTTTCCTAATGCATTTGCGCCCAGCAATACTGCCTTGTATCCCGCTAAGTTTGCCTGTGAGCTTAAGGCATCCATCTTTTGAGCTCGGGAGATCCGTGGAACTGCATCCATTGCGAAGGTGGATATCCTTTTTGCATTACAGGCTTCCACGATTTCCGGGATAGTGTATGCATACATAAAAGCGATAATTACAGCGCCTTCCTTCAGAAGTGATACTTCATGGAGTGAGGGTGCATTTACTTTTAGTAGAATCTCTGAATCACCCAGTAATGATGCTCTGTCGTTTTCAATTACTGCGCCTGCTGCAACATAAGATGAGTCATAGAACCCGCTTCCATCTCCGGCAGAGGTTTCAATATGACATTTGAACCCTGCTTTAACCAGTGTCTTGACAACGTCTGGAGTTAACGCCACCCTTTTTTCGGGATTTTTTTGCTCTTTAAGAACTGCTATCTTCAATGCGCTATGAATTAAGTTTTTTCGATATGGTTTATTGGCTACTTGCTTTTAAGCTTATGCATCCAAAAGTAAGAGGAATGACCTTAACGCAAAATGTCTTACATCATATTTTAGGATGAAGAGCGTTGTTGGAAATCGGCAAATTGTTGGTGGGTCACCATTTTCGGTGCCATACGTTGATGCTTCAAGTGGCAGTTTTCATCTTCTCGCTGATACTCCATTCTATCCGAAGAATTTTCATTTGAAAATATTGAGGTAGTAGAGCGTAAATTTCGAGCGACCACGATCACTGTTGGAAGCATTGTTGTATATTTATTGTCTAATCCTCATGCGTGAACTTATAAAATCCTTTGTCATCTTTTGCACTGCCGGACTGCTTTCAGGGTGTAGTACAGTGCCCCAAAAAGCTAAGGTAGCGGATTCGTCTTCTGATGCTGCGGAGATCACTTTTTCGCGGGGTGATAGCGTAAAACAAGAGCAAAGGGAAGCTGCTGAATACACCGGTTTAGGCAGTGATGAGGTAGAATCGTACTACATTGTTATAGCTGACACGGGTTTGAGTTATTACAGCCTCAGAGATAGAATGTTATCGCTACAGCAAAAAATGAAGAACCCCATCGATACCATGGGGCGATTTTACAGTGTGGCAAAAGATCTTATTTCTTTACCCGACGACGATGAAGATGAAATTTACAGAGGTGATTACTTCCCCAGGCGTTTTCCTTCAAATACGCTGAGCTTAGAATATTTAAGTTCTTACGATACAGTTGCCGCTGGTAAGACTATTGCTCTTGTTGCCGGCATATACGAAAGCGAAAATAGTGCTGATAGCGCATTAGCTTCAGTGAGGAAATATATGAAAGATGCCTATACCTTGAAAGCTGACATGTATGTGGGCTGCATTCATTAGGAGAAACTGTGATCAAGTTAAATTAACTGATAAACTAGCGGGGGTGCCTTGATCTTTCTGAAGCATTATAAGGGTTAGCGAACAGCGATCAAGCGACTAATAATTTCCTTTCTATGAAAATAATTTTTAGCTCTCTTCTGCTTATTGCCTTTTTCGGAGTGACAAATGCACAGACAAGGTCCGTAACTATCAAGGGCCATGCGAAAGTTAAGGTAGGCAATCAGGAATATTACCAATTCGAAAGCGTTTATCGTATATTCATATACTCACATAGGGACGTAAATTCTGTGCTGTTATTTAATTATACTGAATTTGAACAGCTTGCTAATTGATCAGTTCGTTTTTACGGTTGAAGGACAGCGGTATTTGAAAAGTTCTCACTATTTTATCCTGTTCGTACCATGATAGCGAGCATACAACCATGTACTGTAATAATGAACGACGATATCAGAACATACAATGACAATCAAGCGGACGGAGATAAGGAAATTTGCGACCGGCTTGCCACGCTGATCGATAGCGGATTAGAGGAAGCGGAAAGCAAAATCTGGCATTCGCATCCGGTATGGTTCCTGAACGGGAACCCTATTGTGGGTTATAGCAAACAAAAAGGAGGGATTAGACTGATGTTTTGGAGCGGTGCCGACTTTGGAATCGAACGATTAAGTCTCAGGGGAAAAAAGTTTAGAGATGCATCCGTTTTAATCGATAGCGCTTCTGCAATAGATGCCAGGGAACTCGAAAGCTGGCTGCGATTATCCAGAGAAATTCAATGGGACTATAAAAACCTGGTAAAGAGAAAGGGAGAGTTGAAAAGATTGAAATAGTACAAAGTTTAGCGGATTCTGCTAGTCTTTCTGCAAACATCATTCTTGTATTGATTTGTTGTATATTTAGAATGCACTCACTCATCAAGCATGAAGATGAAATCGTTTATCAAAGGAGTTTTCTGTCTTTCTGTAATTTGGTTCTCGTATTCTGCAATCGGGCAGGCCCAAATCATAGTCAATCCTGACGGTACGCATTCTGTCGTGACAGGAAACATTGTGGTTAATCCAAATGGAACACATTCCATTATAGCAGGAAACATTGTGGTTAACCCGGACGGGACGCATTCTGTTGTGGCAGGAAATGTTGTGGTTAATCCCAATGGAACCCATTCAGTTCTTACGGGAAAAACGTCGGCTGATCCAGGTGGCGCGAATAAGATGCTCCCAGATGATTCAGATGATGAGAATACGTCTCGCATACGGACCGGAAGCTCCGTCGATGGAGTTAGAACCTGGCTTGAATATCGCCAGTCCAGATCAGCCCGTAAGGAGGAGAGGCAAAAGGCGCGCGCGATCCGCCGTTTGACGGCTAAGGAAAATAGTGGGGATACTGAAAGTCCTAAGTAAGTTATACGAATACTGAACAAGTCTTATTAATACATCGGTGTGAGTTAGAAGCCCAAAAAAGAATTTATGAGAGCAATAAATCCCTGGATCAACTTTAATGGAAATGCTGAAGAAGCATTCACTTTTTACAAAGCAGTTTTTGGTGGAGAATTTGTAAAAGTTATTCGTTTCAAGGACTTAGCCAGCGATGAATTTACTGTGCCCGATAATGAGGCAAATAAAATCATGTACATTGCTTTGCCTATTGGTGAAAACAACGTATTAATTGGCAATGACGTTCCTGATTTTATGGGGCGGGTAAATGAAGACGAAAACAGGTCTAAGATCTCCATCAGCGCAGAGAGTCGGGAAGAAGCTGACCGACTATTTGTCGGGCTATCAGCGGGTGGAAGTATTGAAGGGGAAATTGGGGATAGCCCATGGGGTACTTACGCCGGAATGTTCAGAGATAAGTATGGCATTGAGTGGATTGTGGAGTGTGAGTAAAAATCAATTTCAATTAATCTTAAAACTTGAGGCAAGACCTGTATATTGTCTTAAGTTAATTCCATCGTGTACTCTAAAGTTTTTATGAAATATATTTTGTTCCTGCTTGCATTCTTAAATGTAGGTCTCTTGTACGGTCAGAAAGCCGGTGATGAAAAAATGAAATGGCTGAATCCGGCACAGCTTGGCTTCTCTGTTCTCGAAGGTCAGGCCTGGCCTGCTGAAGTAAAGAATTTTTATGATCGTTTTCCAGCTAAGGCAGAGAAGTCTGTAAGGAAAGAAGTTTGGCAACTATCGCGCAATGCTGCAGGAGTGAAGTTGAGATTTAAAACTGATGCGAAAAATATTACCGTACGATACAAGGTAGAGAACAAGAACTACGCTATGAATCATTTCCCGGCAACGGGCGTAAGTGGAGTAGACTTGTACTCCCGGAATCGGGATGGAAGCTGGGCCTGGGCAACCGGTAAATACAGGTTCGGGGATACTATCTCCTATAGATACCAGAACCTGGATCTGGACAGTGAGAAATATCCAGAAGGAAGAGAATTTCATCTGTATCTGCCCCTGTATAATACTGTGAGTTGGTTGGAGATCGGAGTTCCTGAACAAAACTCATTTGAGATGCTTCAGCCTCGAAAAGAGAAGCCGATCGTGGTGTATGGAACATCAATCGCCCAGGGAGGATGTGCGTCGCGACCTGGTATGGCATGGACCGCTATTCTGGAAAGAAAGCTGGAAATGCCTCTTATCAACCTCGGTTTTTCGGGTAATGGCCGTTTGGAGAAAGAGGTTGTTGATCTCCTGTTAGAAATCGACGCCGGTGTGTACGTTTTAGATTGTTTACCTAATCTCGAGGGATTTGAGTCTTCGGAGGTCGAAAGTCGCATTCTGGCGACGGTGAAGGCGATAAGAAAAAAAGACCCACGCGTGCCGATTGTGCTTACTGAGCATTCAGGGTTTATAGAAAATCGACTTGACTCTTCCACCCGTCAATCGCTAAATAGAATCAATGGTGTTTCAAAAGCTGCTTTTCGGAAGTTGCGCGCCGAAGGGATCAAAAACATACATATGCTTCCAAACAGTAAAGTGACGATGGGGACTGAGGGAACAGTGGATGGGGCCCATCCGTCGGATTTAGGAATGATGCTTTATGCAGAAGCGTATGAGAAGTTAATCAAATCCATCCTATGATGAAATAACGTCCAGGGGTGTATAAGCGCGACCAGATTAAATTGAATTGCTACCTTTGCGCTCCAATAATTTTAACATCATGAACGAACTAGCACCTTGCCCGATCTGCAAATCTCCCTATACTTATGAAATGGAAAGCCTACTGGTTTGTCCGGAATGCGGACATGAATGGAAAGCTGTTGAAGAACAGGATGGTGAGACCGCCTTTGTTGTAAAAGACAGCAATGGAAATGTCCTGGCCGATGGTGATTCAGTGATCACGATCAAAAACCTTCCGGTAAAAGGCAGCCCTAAATCTATCAAAGCTGGAACAAAGGTCAAGAATATCCGCTTGGTAGATAGCGACCATAACATTGATTGCAAGATAGAAGGGTTTGGTGCGATGGCGCTTAAATCGGAATTCGTTAAAAAAGCCTGATCTTCAAGTTTGTTGACGACCAGGCTTCAGATTTGATTTAACGGCTTAAATTATGCTTCCGCTTGCAGGAGGTTGAAGCCGCTTGCAGCAGCACAAGGGTGTGGATAGGGCTTAATGAAAGTTCTATTTTGCCCAGTCTTTTCCCTCTGGGGTAAACCTCCATTTGAAGTAAGAGTCCAGTACGTTCAATGATTTTTCATCGGGAACAGGACCGACATGAGGTTTAGCGGTTAAATACATTACCTGAGGACTTGTGCCCTTAAAGGCTGGCCATTCGGGTACTCCATTTCCGTTCGGATTGCCGGTTTTTGCGAAGTTTGTCCAATAGGTGCCGATCATATCTGAGAGTTGCAGGTCTGAAGGCGTGATATCAGGATTCTTCTCGTTCAGGGTTTGAAACACATAGGCTACATCCTGGCCATGAGGTGAACCTTGTCCATATCTTGGAGAGTTTTCCGGATATGCGGGATGCTGGTCAAAGTAATAAAGATAGACGTTGGCGCGGCTGGTTTGAGATTGAAGCTTTGCCCAGCTCCAGGTGTGCCAGCCGAAAGCTGCATCGCGGTGTAGGTCGCGGGCAGATTTAGGTATGCCGTTTTGGGAAAGAGGATAGGCAGCTAATAGCGGACCTGCATGTTTTCCAAAACGTTTTTCGACATTGGTTTTGAATTCCTGTGGGTCCTTCTCACGGGTAAAGCTAAGTCCCTCATCTGAATTGTAGCCAATGAGCACAGGTATGATGTTGTACTTTCCTTGGCTGTAAAGCTTATATTGATCATCTGGAAGGACATAGCCGTCGATAATTGGCCATGCGCCGCCCATATTCATACCCATCGGCAGTTTTTCAGCATCCAACTCGCGCAATTTAGCCAGGGAAGTGGTATTTACGGATTGAGCATAACTTAGTCCGTCAGCTTCTGCCTGCTTGAGGGTCTTCATGTTCTCGCCGGGATATGTGGTAGCGCGTGTTGGACCGAATGAGCCTCCGCTTTGGGAGATAGCTCCATGGAACAAGCCTTTGGCTAAAGGAGATGCACAAAGCATACTTACAGATATTCCGCCGGCCGACTCTCCGAATATGGTTACTTTCCCGGGGTCGCCACCAAAGGCTTTAATATTCTTCTGCACCCATTTCAGTCCTGCTATTTGGTCAAGCAGTCCATAATTTCCGGATACTTTGTTTGGATCTTCGGCGCTTAATTCGGGATGAGCCATGAAGCCTAACTGACCAACCCGGTAAGCCACACTCACCACAATTACGCCTTTTTTGGCGAGGTGAGCACCGGTGGTGTTGGGGTCGGCCGTCGTTCCAAAGCTAAATCCGCCGCCATAGATCCAAACCATAACGGGTAGCTTTTCTGTCGGTGATTTTGCAGGTGACCAGACATTTAGGTACAGGCAATCTTCACTCTTACCAGCAGCAGGAGTTCCGGGCTGGTAGGGGGAAGGGGCGAATTCAGTCGCTTGCTTGACGCCTTCCCATTTTACGGGTTGTTGAGGAGCTTTCCATCGTAATGCTTTCACTGGTGGTGCCGCAAATGGGATTCCTTTGAACACAGCCAGGCCATCTTCGGCCTTGCCTTGCAGGAGACCTTCCTCTACTCTGACCTGGAGAGGGGCTTTTTGTGACTGCGCATTGGTGGTCAAGGCAATTGACATAAGTAAAATACCTAAAACTTTAGCTTTCATTTGTATGGTTAATTAGTTGGTTAAGTTATTTGATCTTCTGTTCATGTGGAATGTTTTGGCTGATTTGAAGAAGAATTACCTTGTTTGTAGGTTATTCCAAATGGGCGGTGCCTGACAATCAGAGCTATTTCTCTTATTTTATTCATTTAGGTGGTTTTGGACGGGTAAAGGGTACAGAGCGCGAGTACTTACCTGTAATTGGTACCTGGATGCAATTTATTATTTAAAGCGGAATATTTCCAGGAAGAGAAAAGATGATTTAAGCACACAACAAAAAATCGTTCAAAAGCCCCTTTGAAATCCGTAGTTTTGGCTGTACGCAAGTGGATAGTAAACTGCTTCAGTTTCCTGATAAGCTTGTAGTGAAGAGAGATATCCATCCCCCTTGAGGTATATCTGAATTAAAAAATGAAAATGAAAAAGCTTTTAACGTGTTTAATTGGAATTATCCTGTACTCTTCGGCAGTAGCACAGAGCTCCCGGGGAAGTCGTAAGTTTTTGCTTAGGGATGAGGGACTGTCTCAGGTTTGCTTTGTCAACCTTGATGATTCGACTGCTAACTGGCAGGTAAAAGTACCTCCTGGCCGTGATCTGCAACTGGTCGGCAAAGGAAGCGTACTCATTGGTACGGGGAATGGATATCAGGAAATTGATATACGTTCAGGAAAGACGCTGAAAGAAATTTCTAATTATTCTGGATCGATCATGGCCCGACGACTGAAGAACGGCAATACGATGCTCGTTGGTTTGAATTGGGAAAACAAGAAAGGTATTGTTCTGCTTGAAGTTGCCCCTGACGGTGCAAAGAAGAAGGTTCTGAATTTTCCTGAATATAATTATGTGCGTCTGGTAAGAGAAACTCCTAAAGGAACTTACCTCATCACAGCGAATAATGTGGTGTTTGAATCAAATTCAAACGGGGAGATTATATGGAAAGCTAAACTCACCGGACCTGAGAAGATTCATGCATGGCAGGCGCTGCGTTTGAAGAAGAAAACTGTTGTTAGCACGGGCTATGGGGTTAATTTTCAGGTTCTCAAGAAGGACGGTACTCCGGAAAAGATCTTCACTGGCCCTGAGCATGTGAATCCACATTTCTTTGCAGGTTTCCAGGTTTTAAACAATGGGAACTATCTGGTCTCTAACTGGCAGGGGCATGGTGTGGGTCATGGCAATAGCGGGAACCAGCTGCTTGAGTTCACGCCCAATGGCAAATTGGTATGGTCATGGAAACAAGATCCTGCAAAGTTTTCTTCGTTACAGGGTGTTCTAGCGCTGGATGGCTTAGATCCACAATACTTATATATCGAGGGTAAGAACGGTAAGCTCAGGAAGCAAAAGTAATCAAGCTTTTGTTAGGTCTATTTTGAGCATACGATAAAAGTCCTTATAAAGTAGAGGCGCGGTTCAATTTGGTGAACCGCGCCTCTTTTATTTAGTAATCACTTGATATTTAGAATCCGTACCGTAAACCGAGTTGGAACTGGTAAGGGTTGCCGGATGGGTTTACAATACCAGCATTGTTCACCCGGTAGTTGAACGAACGGGTTGCTGCATCATAGTTCGGCACGGCAGGAACTTCAGGCGTAGTAGCAGTAGCTTCTACTTTTGGCTTTCCGTTCAATGCATATAGTGCTTGATTTCCCAATGATTTATTTACGCCCCAATCCTTATTCAGGAGATTTGCAAAATTGAATATATCGCCTGATACTTCAAGAGTATGGGTGTTGTACAGCTTGAACTTCTTGCTGACTCTCAGATCTACAATTCCGAAGAATTCATTGATCCCTCCGTTACGTTCTGCAATTTGTCCGGAGTATTTATTAATATAATCCTTTAAACTCTGACTAGCTTCAGGATTATCCATTATGGTCTGTAATCCGGTACGCACGTTTTGGGGTACATTGGCATTGTTCCTGTCAAAGATAAAAGCCAGGTCATTGGTAGCTACGAAGTCCCCATTGTTGTTTGTGCCTGATAACAGGCTATAGCGTGTGCCTCCGATTCCTGAGTAGCGAACGCCTACCGTTACGCCGTAGAATGTAGGCAGCGTACCATAGATGACGACCTTATTTCTGAAATGATTGTCAGAATAGCTCATATTGCTTAGGTTCCTCGGATCATCTTTTACCGGAAGAGAAAGCGTTGCCGAATTGGCCACATTACCGTTGAAAGAGGTATTGTCTTTCGTATCATTCCAGGTATAGCTTGCTGAGATTTCACCATCCCTGAAGTATTGCCATGTTGCGTCTACAACGACGGCAAACTGGTTTACTTTTCCTTTGCTGTTTAGTTCCAGAACGCGACCGAACTTTTCGCTGATGCGTCCTGTCTTCCAGTCGGGGGTTCCGTTGGAAGGCATTACGGGTACAAACACGCCTCTGTCTGCCTCGTTAGGGAGTGTGAAATAGGCGTTAGCAGCCATATTGCGGTCCACATACATGTAGTTGTTCCGGCCAAATGTTGCATAGCCCGTTACTCCGAGTTTTAGCCTGTTTGTGATGAGCTTGCTATATGACAAATTTGCTTTATAGACGACCGGAATCTTTGCATCTTCTGCATAAGTGTTAATTGTTGGTACCTGCAGGGCGGCTAAATTTGGTGCCTGTACGGTTCCATTTCTGTACCCTATGAAGTCTGGGGTAGGTACATTGGCACCGAATACGTCAACTGTTGCCAGGTGTTTACCATCAAATGTCAGGTTGTTGATCGTTACGTAGTTGTTTACATCAGATCCGAAGATACCTGCTCCAAAGCGTACGAAGTCTGTTCTGTTTTCATTGATATCCCAGTTAAGCTGGATTCTGGGTTGAACCAGGAACTGCTGCAGTTCATTATCTGTCCTTACACCAACTTCATCCATCAAGGTCTGATTAAGTGGGGAGGTGGGATATTTGCTGTAGTCGACCCGCAGACCTCCGATGAAGTCTAATCCTTTAGCTAATTTCGTCTGCATTTGTCCGTAGAGCGCCGTGTTCCAGATTCCTGCTTTAACCGTCGGATCATCCACCAAAGGCACCTCCCGGTAAAATCTGTTTGGAACCAGATTGTTGAAGTTCTGAAGGGATGTAGCCGAAGTGGAGTTGGTATATTCAAAACGTCCGTTCACTTCACTTCCATAAAGCGACTTGGCATGGGTGTACATCAGGTCGACACCAAAAGTATAATTGATCTTATCGGTATTGTAGTAGAAGTTATCGACCAGCTGGAACACGTTGTTCGTAAACCCTTCCTGAGCAAAGCGGTGCCCACCGATCTGTATGGCTGTGTTGGCTAATGATCCGTCAGACAAGGTTGATTGAACGTTTCCTACAATCGCTCTGGGGATGGCGAAACCGAGCTGATCATTCTGCGTACTTGCCTGGTAGGTGTACAGGTGCTGCACTTTTAGTTCATTGGTGACTTTGCTGCTTAGCGTAGAACGCAGGGTTGCGAGTAAGCTATTGTCAATATTCTTATCGTTACCGTAGCTCTCAAAGAAGTTGATTGCAGTGTTGTCTCCAAGGCCCAGCGGATTTCTGTCGTTGGTGTAGTTGTCGCGGACAGTTAGTAGGTTGCGGTCGTTGATCTGCCAGTCTAAACGCGCAAATGCGGCATCACTTCCACGTTTTTTGTCGAAGGTGCCATATTGTGGGGAGTTGGATACACCGTATTTTGCCCTCGCGATGGCAAGGAAGTCAGTCAGCGTAGTATTAGAAATACGGAATCGTGCTTCATCTGCAGGTCCGTTAACATCTGCAATAATCAAAGGGCGCGCATCTTTCTGATGGTCTAACCCGACAAAGTAGTGGAGTTTGTTCTTAATGATCGGTCCGCCTAAAGTAAATCCATACTGATAGGTGGAGAAATCGTTGTCCCGTTTGATCCCTCTGATATCGTATGGACTAGCTAGCCAATCTGCGCGGCCATACATGAAGGCGCTTCCACTGGTGGTATTGGTTCCTGATTTGGTTACCGCCGTTACAGTACCGCCACCTGCTCTCCCCATGGTTACATCATATTGGTTGGTCACGACTTTGAATTCGCGCACTGCTTCGATGGAGATGGAGTATGGCGCACCACTTCGGCTGGTTGTGCTACCTGCGGAGGTGGGGTTCTTCGCCGTCATACCGTCAATGGTGTAGTTGGTAGATGAACCGAGCTGGCCTGAGATACCTCCGCCGCGACTTAAGGGAGAGAGGTCCATTAAGTTAGAGAAGTTCCGTCCATTTACGGGCAATTGGTTCATGGTTTTCGCGGAGATCTCCGTGGAGGCACCGAAGTTCTGAACCTTATTCTGCAATCCTGATGCTACAACCTGAACGGCTTCCAGGTTGTGCGATGCTTCCTCAAGAATAATATTTGCGCGCACCACATCTCCGAAGTTGAGCATGTAGCCTGTTTTGGTTTGTTCTCCGTATCCCATGAAGGCTACTTTAACAGAATAGGGGCCACCAAGAGGCAGTTCCCGCAGGGTGTATTCTCCTTTTGCATCGGTAGAGGTTCTTGTGGTGAAGCCGGTGGAGTTATTTGTTACTTGCACGGAAGCTCCCGGAATGGGTTTTTTATCCTGTCCGGTAACAACACCTAGAATAGATGCCTGTGTGGTTTGCGCAAGCAAGGTATTCTTGATGCAAAGACACATGATAAGCGCTGTAAAAAGCAAATTTTTGACCATAATAGTTAAGTGGTTTTATGGCACGAAGATGAAGCTGTGATGTTAACAGGAGTTTTTGTACAGATTAAGAAATGGTTCGGGAGGTGTTATTTTGATGAGGCTAGAATTTCTGTCAAGACTAAAGGCCAGTAAGTAGCAATGTTGCCCGCAGTGGCAGGCGATTATATGCTTACTGTCAGCCAGGTAGGAGCTGTTCAAAAATCTTGACGGACTAGAATTATCCACCAGAGTGAGGAAGTGGCTACTTTCAGCTAAAGAGACACTTTCGGAGCTTTACTCAAATTTAGGAGGTTAGATTTCGAAAGCGACGTTGTAGGGTTTCCTATCAGAACCGTAGCTGCTTCCGGGTTCAGCCTAGTCGTTCAGTGAAGTGATGCCTCGATCCAGAAGTTTGGAAATGCCCTCACGCATGATTCTAATCTGTTCCGGATCATGTCCGTGCCAGGCGCTCACTTCACCAACAACTTTGAAAGGGTGGACTGAACGATATGACTTTGTCGGGTTGCCCTTGAACTTCCTATCCGTTAAATCAGGGTCGTCCTCTATCGGTCCGGTGGGTTCTACTAAATAAATTCTTTCGCGTGCTTCTCCAAAGGCTAGTTCCGCTCCCCAGATAGCGGCATCCAGGGTCGCTGATAAAAAGATGTATCTGGTCTTCTTTCGCTGACCGAAGTTTGAGCTGAACCCGGGTTTTATGTAATCCCCGATTTTCAGGTTTGCTTTGGTGCCGTGGAAATAGGTTTGAGCAAAGGGTGTCGCTTTGGTGCCGGATAGTTCGTTTGGATCTCTTTCATCGCTATTGAATATCTTATACCTAAGGTATTGATCATGTTTTTTCAAAATGCAGGTTTGATAGTATATTTTTTTTAAAGAAATATGGGAATAACCTTCACGTTATGTTTACAACGGAAGTGTTAGAAAATTAATGTTATATTGGCAACGGATCATCCGGCACCCTATTTAAAGGTGAATGAGTCCTGCTATGGTAAAGGAAATTAATTGATCTGATTTTACAACCTTAGCTAAGTACCCAGATTAAACCTTAATCAATCAATATGAAAGTCTCTATTGTCACACTCTTCTTTGTATTATGCACCCTTGTATCGTTCGGTCAGGAAAATAGCAGCTACAGGTCGTCGCTGATGAAACTGATACAGATATCGGGATCGGAGTTGGCGTACAAAGGCGCTGTAAGTCAGATGATCTCCATGTTCAAGCAACAGCAATCGAATGTACCCGAAGAATTTTGGAACGAGCTATCTGCGGAAATGAACAAAGATGTAACGAATCAGCTTCTTAACTTGCTTGTGCCAGTATACCAGAAGCATTTAACTGAACAAGACATACTCGGCGTTGTCGCATTTTATAAGACTCCTGTGGGTAAGAAGTTCGCGGAGAAGACCCCGCTGATCACCCAGGAATCCATGACTGCAGGTCAGGAGTGGGGTAAAGAGATTGGTTTAAAAATTGTGCAGAAACTAAAAGAGAAGGGATATAGTCAGAATTAGGCTTCTGAACACATGGGTTTCTTAAGTTGTGTTTGATCTACTAAATTGGTTATTACATGAAGAAAATTGGCTTCTTATCATTCGGACACTGGTCCAATCATCCGTCATACGCAACTCGTACAGCGGGTGATACTTTGCTTCAGTCTATTGATCTGGCTGTTGCCGCGGAGGAACTCGGTTTGGATGGTGCCTATTTTCGCGTTCATCATTTTGCCGCACAACTGGCATCTCCGTTCCCGTTGTTGGCTGCAGTTGGCGCTAAAACGCGTAGTATAGAGATCGGGACAGGGGTAATTGATATGCGATATGAGAACCCTTTGTATATGGTGGAAGATGCCGGTTCTGCTGATCTGATCTCCCGTGGCCGTTTGCAGCTCGGGATAAGTCGGGGTTCACCAGAGCAGGTGATTGACGGGTGGCGTTATTTCGGTTATGAACCTGCAGAAGGAGAAACCGATGCCGATATGGGGCGTAAAAAAGCATTAGAGTTTTTAGATAAGCTAAAGGGTGCTGGGTTCGCCAAGCCTAATCCGAATCCCATGTTTCCTAATCCGCCGGGTTTGTTACGACTGGAACCTCATTCAGAAGGTCTCCGGGAACGTATTTGGTGGGGAGCTGCATCTAACGCTACGGCGGTATGGGCTGCTGAAAACGGAATGCACCTCCAGAGCTCAACCTTGAAATATGATGAAAGTAGAAAGCCATTTCATGTGCAGCAGGCCGAACAAATCAGACTGTTCAAAGAGGCCTGGAAAAATGCTGGTCACGAGCGTGAACCGCGTGTGTCCGTAAGTCGTTCTATTTTCGCATTGGTTACTGATCAGGACAGACATTACTTCGGGCAGCAGGGCGGTGGCAGTGACAAAATTGGCTATATCGAAAGCGATAAGCGGGCAATTTTTGGAAAGAGTTATGCTGCGGAGCCTGACCGGCTCATCAAAGAGCTTGCTGAAGATGAAGCGATTCAGGAAGCGGACACGCTGCTTTTGACGATCCCTAATACATTGGGGGTTGACTACAATGTGCATGTACTGTCGTCGATTCTGGAACACGTTGCGCCAGGATTAGGCTGGAGGTAGCCGGTAAGCGTCTGTCTGAAGAGACAGATCTGGATCTGAGCGAAACTAATTGTGAGTTTAGATGTTTCATGTTCAGATGATTACCTGAAATGTTCAGGTGTCCGTACAAGAAGCCCTTATTAAACAGAGATGGTAAAAGCAGTCTCCAAAGTATCTGGTTTATGGATGTACGTGCTTGTGGCGGCGGGTCTGCTAGTCTCCTGTACCAATAATGATCCTGTTCAACAGCAGTCTGCTGCTGTTGAACAGGGATTTCCTCAAAAAAGCTCTTCTGGTGCAGTCGCACCAGGTAATGACCATTCTGCTGAGGCGGCGAAAGCCGCAACACCCGGGGTGGTTCACATCAAAACGTCTTATAGTGGCAGTCATCATGCAGAAGGATTGTTCGGCGACCTTTATGGTCGTGATGATGCGCCTGCTGCCGGATCGGGGTCAGGGGTTGTGATCAGTTCTGACGGGTATATTGCCACTAATAATCACGTGATCGAAAATGCGGAAAAGGTAGAAGTGGTATTCCCTGACCGACGTCTTTTTACAGCGAAAGTGGTGGGGATTGATCCCAATACGGACCTGGCTTTACTAAAGGTTGATGCTAAAGATTTGCCTTATGTGATGCTTGGGAACTCTGACGACGTTCAGGTCGGTGACTGGGTTCTTGCAGTAGGTTATCCTTATTCCCTGAATACTACAGTGACGGCCGGGATCGTTAGCGCAAAAGGGAGAAGTATCGGAATTATAAACGGCTCTTCTTCCCGCGGCTCCGGAAAGCAAACCAGTAGTGCGGTGGAGTCTTTTATTCAAACTGACGCGGCGATTAACCCGGGTAATAGCGGGGGGGCATTGGTTAATATGAATGGGGAATTAATTGGAATTAATACTGCCATTGCTTCACTCACTGGTAGTTATGCCGGCTATGCTTTCGCGGTTCCGGTGAACCTTGCAAAAAAGGTCCTGGATGATATGAAAGCATTCGGGAAGGTGAAGCGCGGGCTGCTGGGGGTATCATTCCCATCCCCGCAGGTCGAGGACGAGTACCTTAAACAACAAGGTATTGCGCCAGGCTCTGTAAAAGGGATTTTAATTACAGGAGTGCAGAAGGGGAGTGCTGCTGATGGTGCAGGCCTTCGGCAAGGCGATATTATTCAGCGTCTGGATAGTGTTGAGTTGTCGTCGTCTGCTGAGTTCTCCGAGCGGATCGCCCGGCATCGTCCCGGAGATAAAATTAAGATTGACTTCATCCGTAACGGGAAGGAACAAAGCACTGCTGCTACTTTAAAGGAAGAAGTCGTGCAGCTTGCGGCGGCTGATAACAAAGAGTCTCTCACAGATATTTATACTCAGCTAGGTGCTACGTTTGCTCCTCTTGATGACCGGCTCAAAAAACGGTTCGGTATCCATGCAGGCGTGGTTGTGACGCGGATACTAAGGGGCGGATTTTTCAATCAACTGGGAGTGCCGCCGGGCACCGTCATCGTGTATATCAATGGTAAGCCAGTGAATAGTCCCCAGGATATCGACACCGCCCTCAAAGCAGCCAAGGCTTCGAGACTCCAGATCTTAGGAATTGCGCCGGATGGTTCACGGATTGCATTTAACTTTTCTTTGGGTACTTAAAATTCTTATGCGGGAGGTAGTTGCGGGACGATCGTTGGTTTTGTATTGACCTACTTCCTGACTTTACCTGATATGGGTATGATGGGTATGTCATCAGATACCGTTGTGCTACTATGCCGCTTAACGTATGTTTCTATAGTGCTCATTCAATTAAATTCTATTCTGAAGTTTTTTTCAAAGCAGGATATAGGTCAGATCGGTTGAGACGGTGATTTGATTGTTTAAGGCTGCTGCGAGAACTGCCTGGCTGTTCATCTGTCTTGCTATGAATGCTCAGATGACAAATGTCCTAGAAATTTTGACAAAACTGCGATTCCCCACCGCTTTTATCCATTACTATTGTGGAATCCCGATTGCTTGTCAACCAGGGAGTACGCTAATCTTTTTCTAATCGACTAAATTATAAACCACAGAGATCTTCTATGAATAAGAAGTACGTAATGGCCCTGCTTCTCGCGGGCGTTGTTTTTTCATCGGAATTAAGGATACAAGCCCGTTCAGTAACTGCAGAATTTAAGAATAAAGTCATTATCCAGCGCGATTCAGTCGTGGGAATTGATGCTTATTTCACTCCCTCAACATCGTCTAAAAAGGCGCCTGATGCGGAAGGATTCATTCAACGATGGCTGCTCCTGGAGCCGATTAATAAGCCAAACCGTAGCAACACAGTTTTTACCGACAGCTATTTAAGAGAAGCGTTCGCAACCAAGTACTTTCCTAATCAGTTTACCGTCATTCCAAAAGACGGAGATATGGTCAAAGCCGGAGACCAGCAGTTAAAATGGCATGCACTCGACAGCAAAAACTTCAATGTGAAGCTATTTAGGTTTGCTCATGGCCTGGAGAAACAGATTTATGGAGTGTTATTCTGGGCTGTGACTGTAGTAGATAGTCCGCGGGAAATGCAAAATGTGCGGATGGCTGTAGGCTCTAACTCAGCGTCGATGTGGTGGTTAAACGGAAAGGAGACGTTGCTGCTTTCTGGCGACAGGCGTATGGTAATGGATGATGGTGTTTCTAAGCGAATAACGCTCAACAAAGGGAAGAACATCATTCGCGGTGCAGTGATCAACGGCCCCGGTATGAGCGATTTTTGTGTTCGCTTCCTGGACGAAAAGGGTCAACCCATCAAAGATCTGCGCATTACTAACAAATAAAAGCCATCCTATTTATCTCAACATACGGAATTGAAGTTACTATGATCAAAGGAATTAACAACATCGGGGTATTAACCCTTTTAGCTTATTGTTTAACAGGAACAGCAGTCGCACAGGTTGGCAAACCATTTATACATGATCCTTCAACCATTATGGAATGTGATGGTAAGTATTACACGTTTGGCACAGGGTCGGGCGGGTTGATATCTGAGGATGGCTGGACCTGGAATAGTGGTGGAGTTAGGCCTGGCGGAGGTGCGGCACCGGATGTACTGAAGATCGGCGATCGTTATCTTATAGCTTATGGAGCGACTGGCGGTGGATTAGGTGGTGGTCATAATGGTAGGATACTGACCATGTGGAATAAAACTCTTGATCCTAAGTCGCCCGATTTTAAATACACGGAGGCTGTTGTTGTGGCCTCATCTGATGGAACCGAAGATTGTGATGCCATTGATCCAGGACTTCTTCTTGATCCAACAGACGGACGGCTGTGGCTGTCCTACGGAACATATTTTGGTTTCATTCGCCTTGTAGAACTTGACCCGAAAACTGGTAAACGCGTTGAAGGCAATGAAGCTATCAATATTGCCATTGACTGCGAAGCCACCACCTTGATGTATGAAGATGGATGGTATTATCTTCTGGGAACGCATGGAACCTGCTGCGACGGGCCTAACTCCACTTATAATATTGTAGTTGGGCGCTCGCGTAAAGTAACTGGTCCTTACCTCGATAATATTGGAAGAGATATGTTAAAAGGGGGCGGGAAGCTGGTTATCGCCGCAGGTGGCAGGGTTAATGGACCTGGTCATTTTGGCCGGATGATTCTTGGTAATGGTATAGAAAAGATGTCATGTCACTTCGAAACAGATCTCGATCAAAGTGGTCGCAGTGTTTTAGGTATAAGACCTTTACTCTGGAAGAACGGATGGCCTGTGGCAGGGGATCAATTCAAAGAAGGAACCTATGAGATAGAATCAGAGCGAAGAGGTTATGCATTGGAATTGGCTGTCGATTTTACAAGAATGCCAGGCGGAATGCGTGGGTTCAACCGCGATAATAACGAACCAATAAAACCTGTGCCGTCGCAGCAGCTTGCTGATGTGATTAAATTATGGCCTACAGGGAATATTGATGTAAGAATAGGTGATTACATGTTCCGCCCACATCAGAAATGGACTATAACAGCAGTGCCGGGTGCGGGAGGTTATTTAGGTGCTCCCTACTATAAAATAGTCATTGAGGGAACCGGGCGAGCTTTAGCGGCTACTGTAGAGAGGGAAGTTATTTCGGTTTCTGAGTTCTCAGGAGCACCGGAGCAGCTGTGGCGTATAGATCAGCTGACTGACGGAACTTATCGGATCATGCCTAAAGAGGTTCCGGGGTCACAAAAGCAACTCGCTCTCGTGTCTTCCGGGGATAGTACTCCTACACTTGCGGAGTTTGATATGAAAAGCGATAATTCGAAGTGGAATTTCAAGGCGCATTAAATTGTTGGCATCATGTCGTTTGATACAGGAGAATTATACATTTGTGATTCAAATATTCTTGCCAAAAACTAAATCACATGAATACTCTTGATTTGCTGTACAAAGAAGCACCAGACGTTGCCACCGCTTTTGATGGACTGATTGATGCACTGAAAAATACCACAGGATTAGATGCCAAAACTAAGCAGTTGGTCTACATCGGCATTAAATCTTCGATGGGAGACACTTCAGCGGTGTTTTTCCATGTTCAAATGGCAAAAAGACTAGGAGCAACCAGGGAAGAAATCCGGGATACGATTCTGATTACGCTATCGGTTTGCGGACTAAAGGGCGTAGCGAGCTGTCTCGAGTCTGCATTGGAGGTTTATGAAAAGGCTGAGTAGCCGTTTGACTGCTTGGAAAAGTACCTAATTCTGCTGATTAGCCATCTTATACTTAAGAAGCTGATTGGTGTTGAACACAACAAGGGCCAGAAAGATCAGTACATAAGCGAAGATCTGCAAAGATCCTAAAGGTTCATGATAGACCAGTCCCGATAGAATAAATGCGATTATTGGGTTTACGTTTAAGATCATACCAACGCTTGATGAACTGATGCCGCTTAATGCATACAGGTTTAAGAACAAAGGCACGATCGTGTACAAGACAGCAATGATCTCCACGTAAAAATAGAATTGCAATTTTGTGGGGATTGGACCAGCGTAAACCGGATAAAAAGGCAGCAGGATCAGAGCGGATATGAGAATATGGAAATTGAGAATTAGAAATTTATCGAAGCCAGCGTTTTTGTTTTGACTGATGAGGTAGCAAGCATATGTAAGACCAACAAAGGTGCTATAGAGCATCGTTGTTACGCTGGTATACGATAGCAGCAGGCACCCTAGAAAGCTCAGCCCAACAGAGAACCATTTGGCCGGACTTAAGCGATCGTGCAGTAAATAGTAGGCGAGGACGGTCGTTAAGATCGGGCATACGAGGTAGGCAATCGACGTTGCCCTTACACTAACATGGTTCATTACGTAGATGAAAGAAAACCAGTTAACTGTTAAAAATATGCTGGCTCCAATGTTTAGCCAAAGGATCATGCGCTGCTTCTTCTTCGGTAAAGATCTAAAAAGGGTATGTGTGTCTTTTATGTTCTCTCTTTTAAAGACGACAGAAATAGCAGACATGATCAGCGCGCAACTGAATACCCGATAAAACAGGATATCCAATGATGGATATGTATGCAGTGGCTTCAGTACAAGGCTGAAGAATCCCCATATAGAGAAGGCGAGTATAGCAGCTAAATAATATTTTAAATTTCCCACAATTTGCACCAGATAGAATCTGGAACTAAAATACAAAAGACCGTTCAGGTGAACGGTCTTTTGTGTTTTTTCAGACTATGATCTATAAACAGGCTTTCTCCTATGGTTTATCCCAGAGCAGGCGGATAATCGGGTTGTCGGGATGTTCCGGGAACGATTGCATAATTAGTTAATACGACTTTCTTGGATTTACTCTTTTTAACATGTAGAATTGTGCTTGAAGATCAATATAAGCAATATGCCTTATATAACCAAATAAACATAATTAAAAATTAACCCTTGAATTAACCAAAATCTCCCATTGGGCAAAGGGGGATTATAGAAAAGACCGTATTACTTGAGCAAATCTTTTCCAGGAAAGGATTTGTAGCTGTACTGTTGCATATGTAACGAATTCGCGTGAAGGGGTCTATTCCTTCCCAATATTTAAACCTAGTAATCAAATTATGAAATGTTTTTACCCAATAGTAGGCCAACCAGCTATTAAAAAACTCATTCAGTCGACAAAAGCTACCGTAGTGGTTTCTTGTCTGCTCTCCGGGTCTCTACCCGCTTTAGCTATAAGCCCTATTTCACAAGCTCATGCTGTAGGATATACAGCCGCCGCCGACATTGTTGTTACCGGTAAAGTCGTAGACGCTACGGGAGAAGCCCTGATCGGGGTTTCTGTAAAGATAAAAGGAACAAATCAGGGAATCTCAACGGATGTTAACGGGAATTTTCGCTTAACAACTAATGAGAATGCTACACTGGTATTTAGTTACGTTGGCTATGAGCCCCTTGAGATCGCCGTACGCGGACAGAAGGACCTAAGGGTCGTGTTAAAAGCGTCCTCCAGCAATCTGGAAGAAGTGGTGGTAGTTGGTTACGGTACTGTGAAAAAGCGTGACCTAACCGGTTCGGTAGGATCGATCAGTTCTGAAACGATCGCAGCGAGAGGTTCGACTTCTGTCATGTCTGCCTTGCAGGGATCAGTCGCCGGGGTTAATATCAGCACGGCATCTGCAAGGCCAGGAGCCTCTTTTAACATACAGATTCGTGGACAGAATTCAATTAATGGTAATGTGCGGCCGCTATATGTGGTTGACGGGATCGTTATGGATAATATCGACTGGCTTAATCCCTCTGATATCAGCAAAATTGACGTCTTAAAAGATGCGTCGTCAACAGCGATCTACGGGTCACGAGGTTCAAGCGGGGTGGTGATTGTCTCAACAAAAGGCTCCACAGTAGCGAATGTCAATAAGACAAGTTTCAGCTATGATGGGTTTTACGGTGTCCGGGATCTTGCCCGCATTCCGGAATTCCTTGATGGAAGAGACTGGGTTGATTTCAGAACTTCCAACTTTTATACTTATAATGCTGGAAAGGGAGCTTACGAGCTAACTTCGGCTAACCAGGGATCTATTCTGCAGTCCAGCAAGGTTATACAACAGCGATTATATGATCAATCGTATACAGATTGGTTAGAACTGGGGACAAAACAGGGCTCCCAGCAAAATCATTTTGTTAACGTGAATGGAATCAACGGTACTACTACCTATAACGTGGGTCTGGGGTATCAGAGTGAAAAAGGTAACTTTACTAATGAAGACCTTAATAAATACACGCTGAAACTTGCGCTTAACAGTAAACCATCGAAGATTGTAACGCTAGGAGCTTCGGTGAATTTAGCGCAAAACATCCGAAACAACGGAAGCCAAAACGGTTATCAGGATCTTTTCAGGGCTGCTCCGGTATTGTCGCCTTATGATAGTCAGGGAAATCTGGTTCCCCAGCCAGGTGTTGCATCAGCGATAGAAGGATCCGCGAACTTTACCAGTTCAGGTAATCCATTAATCGAGATAGAAAGCGGAAACAGGGAAAATCGTCGTTTCGATATCCTGGGTAGCGCTTTCGCAGCTGTGAGCCCAATTCAGGGATTAGAAATCAAAACAACGTTTATGCCCCGCCTTAACCGGGTTCGTGATGGCTATTATTATGGTGTAACGCCTGATCGTACTCAAAGTACTGCTTTTCAGCAGAATGATGAGTCTTTCGAATGGACATGGGACAATCAGATCACCTATAATAAGCAATTAACACCTGACCATACGATCAACGCTACCCTGATTAACAGCTTTTATAAAACGCGTTATGAGAGAGCCAGGATTACATCTAATAACCTTCCTTATGATTCTGAGTGGTACAATCTGGGCATGGGTACGATCGTTCAGTCGGGAACCGGATCATACTATGAAGAGTCCACTCTAACATCATATGCAGCCCGTGTGCAATATGACTACAAGAGCAAGTACCTTTTAACCGGTACTGTCAGATACGACGGTGCCTCCAGGCTGCGGGACAAGTGGACAGCATTTCCATCCTTTGCACTCGCCTGGAGAGCTAATGAGGAAGAATTCTTGAAAAAGGACTGGTTATCTGATCTGAAAGCGCGCTTTAGCTTCGGTTACTCCGGAAGTAATAGCGGTATATTACCCTTCGGAGCGATGCAAACCCCAAATCTGACGAGTCAAAATTTCTATGACTATGGCGATGGTAAGTTAGTTACAGGCGCGATGACCGGACTTCCCGTGAATCCATTTATTACCTGGGAGAAAACAAGAGAGTTAAATTACGGTCTTGATTTCGGATTTTTCAATCAGCGGATTTCCGGTACTGTCGATCTGTACAACAAGCTTTCTGATGGATTATTGATGTCGAGAAATCTTGCCGTGGAATCGGGAGTAACATCGATGACAGATAATATCGGCTCGGTATCCAACAAAGGAATTGAAGTTGCCCTATCCACCGTCAATGTGCGTACGACTAATCTAAACTGGACAACCTCATTTAATTTTGCTTTCAATAAGAATGAAATTAAAGAACTTACCTCTGGCTCAACTTCAGACGTAAGTAACGCTTGGTTTGTCGGACAGCCGATAAATGTTATTTATGACTATCGGGTAGCTGGTATTTGGAGAAGTGATCAGGTGGCTGAAGCTGCGAAGCTGGGACAACAACCAGGGCAGGCCATTCCTGTTGATGTAAACGGAGATGGTAAGTTTAGTGGTGATGACCGTACGATACTGGGGCAAGTTGATCCTAAGTGGACCGGAAGTTTTACATCGACATTAAGCTATAAGAACTGGGACCTGGGTGTCAATTTATACGGCAGATGGGGAACATTCGTGAGTGACTACTTTCTTGCCGAGTACAGTACAGCTGCTAATAATGACCGGGGAAGACCTAAGATCGCAGTTGACTACTTTGTTCCCGCTAATGTGCCAACAATTGACTGGAACAACTGGGATACTTCTGGCTCAACACCCGCAGTAGTATGGGGTAATACAGGGGCAGGAAATGAGAACGCTTCGCTGCCGGTATTCCGTAATGCGGGTAATTACTGGGGTAATAACGGACGTTACACAAAGGCAGACTTTGTCAAAGTACGCAACATTACTCTTGGTTACAGCTTTGGAAAGAAAGTATTAAACAAGACTAAACTGAGCGATCTGCGTATTTACGCTAATGTGTTGAATCCATTTACATTTACCAGTTACAAAGGATGGGATCCTGAGTATGCTACCACAACGCTGGTAAACGGAAATGGACCAAGCAGTGTGATCTATCAGATGGGTGTGAACGTTAAATTTTAATTAGGATGAAAAAGCTATTCAAATTATTCATATTAAGTTGCTTCTTATTTACGGGGTGTTCTGACTTCCTTGAAGAGGATAACAAGTCTGGGATAACCAATGATGAGTTTTACAAATCGGCTGCAGGTTTCCAGTCTTTAATGACGGCTTCTTATAGTGGACTCCGGAATATTTTCGGCCGGGACGGTGAAAACGCACCATACGTGTATTTTGCAGGAACAGATATTTATGAGTCGACAAGGAACACGAGCACGGACCGTGGTATTCTGACTTACAATGGACTATTCCCAACTGATGCACGAGTAAATAGTTTCTATACAGCGGTGTACGCCAATATCCAAAATGTAAATATGGGCCTGAAGTACATAGATGGAGCGCAGATCAGCGATGCTCTTAAAACGCAGTACAGGGCTGAACTCACCTGCTTTCGTGCGATTCTACATTTTTGGCTGATTGAGCAGTTTGGAGGTATCGTCATTACGAAGGATGCAACGCAAACGGCTGTAACCAGCATTCCACGTAGTTCCCTTCAGGATTCCTACAACTTCGTTATCTCGGAAATGGAGTCGCAGGTAAATAATCTGACCACTGACAACAAGCGTTTGGGGAAAGAGGCCGGTTTTCATTTTCTGAGTAAAATGTATTTGACCAGAGGCTGGGACTTGAATGACCAGGCATCGTTCACAAAAGCGAAAGAGAATGCCACGAAAGCAATTAACGGAAAGACCATTACTATTCCTTTTGAAACGTTGTGGAATCCTACAAACGAAAATAACTCTGAGTTTTTATTCTCTGTCCAATATGATGTGGCGTCACTGCCTGCAGTTACGGAAGGGAATTCACAACAAAGTATTTTCGGCGCTTACCTGGGAGGTACAGAGACCGGATTAGGAAAGTATCAGACAACATTGGTCTATCCGTCCTGGAGCTTACAGAATTTCTATCCGTTCAACGATAAGCGTTATGAGGGGACTTTCATGACGACAATTTATAATAATTACTATGATTATTATACGCCGGCGGATACTGCGTCGAAAGCTATTTACGCATACTTTCCGAGAGCTAATGGTCGTGATTTCTCTTCTGCCGATTCTATTGCCTGGGTAACCAAATATGCGAGCCGGTTGAAGAAGTCTGATAAGGGAGCGCTACTCTTTAAAATGCGTCCATTTAAATCTAAAGAAACTGCCTACCGTTGGGCCTGGTCTCAAGATTTTTATAGTCCGGTTATCAAGAAATTTGATAGTCCTGCAACCAAGGCGACCTGGTCCACCCGTGCCAGTGCCCGGGATATCGTTCTTGCACGTCGTGCAGAAACCTACTTTTTGTATGCTGAAGCCTGTATTGGTTTAGGTCAATTTGCAGAGGCGCAAACCTATTTGGAAGCAGTGACGCGTCGTCCTGGTAATACAAAAGATGGCAGTCCGCTTGTTCCTGTTACCAATATATCCACAGCTTCGAGCCAAAGTGCTGCATTAGACAGCTACCTGATCGAAAGTGCTAAGGAATTTGCTGGAGAGTACCTCCGTTGGCCAGAGCTGCGCAGAACAAAGAAACTGAAGGAATTTGTTGGAAAGTATAACTTTGATATCAGAGTGGATAATGGCGGCGTAGAAGCTGTTCTCCCTGGAGATGTTGCGAAACGTTATCGTCCAATTCCGCAATCTGCTATTGACAGGAATGAGGCTTTAACCGAAGCTGATCAGAACCCTGGATATTAGTCGGATCAATTTAACCAATAACAAAAGAAGCTGCCTCAAAAAGGCAGCTTCTTTTGTTATTGAACAGGCGCGATCTTAACTCAAGAGTGCATTTACCTGAAAGTACATCATTTAAAAGCCACAGAAACAAAGAAGCCGCCTCATGATCTAATATGAGGCGGCTTCTTTGTCTTTATGGCTTATCCCAGAACACCCGGGTGAGCGGATTGTCGGGGCCGAAGCTGGCAACAGCTGCCTGGTAACTTTCGCTGTTTCTTGCTGACTCTTCGTTGGGATAGGAGAAGCGTCTGGCAAATCCTCCCTGAAGATTGTTATTGTAACTGTTCGGTGTAAGTGCCGGATATCCGCTTCTGCGGAAGTTGGCGTATGATTCAGCGCCGTTTCCGAAGGATGCTATCCAGTACTGGGTATTGATCCGGTCAAGTGCATTCGCCTCATTGTACGCTACGTTTGCCTGATTCAGATAACTATCCTGCGTCGCAGTTGGAATTGCCGGATTTGGTACGGTCGGATATAGGGAATATTCATCCATAGACGCCTTAACACCCGCGTTGTAGTATTCTCTCGCAGTTGAGGCACCTGCGGGCAACCAGCCACGGAAAGCTGCTTCCGCCAGAAGTAACTTAGTCTGGGCGTTTGTTACGTAGAATAATGGGGCTGTTGCACTTCCGAACACCCTCAAGTTAATCTGAGAGTAGTTCTGACCTGTACCGGCGGTTCCTCTATAGCCAGGAGCGTTCTTCACGCTCGTTTGATCGTAGCCTACAGGGAAGCCGAACTGATTGGCCATAGTGGTATCCGGAACTTGTGCCAGAGCCTGATTCGGATCAGCATATTTCCCCGAAATATACTTCAGTCTTGGATCTGAAGCCGCCTTCAATCTGTTTACAAATGGTTCAGCCAAATAGAAGTAGTACACGTTACCGGTTCTCACAGCCGCATTCAGCGGATTGTTGTATGTTGCATTAAATACCAGGAACGCATTGTCAGCATTGGATGCAATAACACCACCCTGATATGCCTCCTGCACTATGGATGCAGCCTTAGTAGGGTCAAGTTTTGAATAACGCATACCCAAACGAAGAAGCAGGGAATTCCCAACTTTCTTCCACTTTTCGGATTGTATGGCGGCAGAGCCGGTAGTGCCAAAAAATAGCTCTTCTCTTACCTGGTCCTTGTCGGGAGACAGGGTGGCGACTGCCGACTTGATCTCGTTATAAAGGTCTTCGTAAATGACTTCGTCCTTATCGTATTTTGGATAGTAAAGACCTCCTAAATACGCTTTTCCTGCTTCACTGTAGGGAATATCGCCGTATGTATCCACTAAGGTCATATAGATGTATGCCCTCCAGATTCTCATCTCGCTATACAGGTTGGTGCGTGCAGGATCGTCTTTAACCAGCTGGATCGCCTGCTCGAGAAACTTAATAGGTCCCGGATAGTTATCGTTCCAACGAGGTACGTTGAAAATGTTATTATCCTCATTGAAGTTGAATCCTGCAGTAGCGCCCAGATTATATGCATTAACAAATTGCTGAACAACTGTCTGCTCGGCTTCATAGAATCCTCCGCTAGTAAGGCGTTGGGCATTGGCAAAGAGCAATGCCGGGTTGATATCCGTAAGTGCGTACGGATTGGTATTTACTTCTTCGAAGTCCTTGTCGCAGGCGGGCAACAAAAATATAATCAGGAATGAGTATATATAGTATTTTAATCTGTTCATGATAATAAGTCTTAGAATTTCACATTTAGGTTAAGCCCGTAAGTTCGCGTGGTTGGTAGGGTAGTTTGTTCGTAACCAACACGATTATCCCCTGATGACGCGAATGCTTCAGGGTCCAGGTCATCTATGTACTTTTTGATGATGAGTACGTTACGGCAAGAAGCAGCTAATGTGAGTCCTTTAACAAACTTCCATTTTGTCCCAATCATGTTCGAAAAGTCGTAAGCAAGGGTGATATTCCTCAATTTGATGAAATCTGATTTGTAGATAAAGGGATCTGCTATCTGTAGGGTACGGTAGTCGGTATAGAAGGTCTGAGGATCAACTGCTGTCGTGTTCGGAGTTCCATCAGCTTTTACTCCCGGGAATATAACTCCGCCTTCACGGCCAGCTAAAGAAGCTTTAGTATGTCCTTGTCTTAAACCGTTCAGCGCTGTAGAGGAGAGGATCTTGCCTCCGAATTTGTAGTCTAAATGTACTAACATAGTCAGGTTCCTGTACCGGAAAGTGTTGTTCCAACCACCAGTATATTTAGGCGTACCGCTTCCGAAAAGGACATCGCTGTTGTTGGCCAGAAGCCTTCCGTTATTTCCCACGACGATCTCGCCATTTTCATTTCTCAAATATGTTCTGGCGGCAAGCTGATTCAGCGGTTTACCTACTTCATATACGAGAGAGCCAATAAACTCATTTCCTCCGAACTGAGATACGATTTGACGATTTACACCCGGTGCTAATGCAAGTACTTTCGAGTTATTTAAAGCTGTATTGAATGATGTATTCCATTGAAAGCTTTGTGTATTTACCGGGACCAGATCCAGCATCACTTCCATTCCCCGGTTTTCAAGTGATCCAAGATTCAGCGGAGTACCAGTGTATCCGGAAGCATTTGAAACTGGTACTATAATGATCTGGTCACGAGTCTGTTTATCATAGAATGCTATGTCGAGATTGACTCTGCTTCCAAATGTTTTTAGTTCAAGTCCAATTTCTTTTTCACTAACACCAAAGGGTTTTATCAGAGGATTAGGACTGTTAGCGTTGCGGATAGTTCCAAGGCTTACTGAGTTAAAGGGGTTTGGTTCCACTCCATAAGCAAGACGATTGGAAAATGCTCCAATACCGTTTGCGCTACCCACATCGGCGTAAGTAGCTCTCAGCTTACCATAGTTAAGCCAGGAGGAGCCTTTTAATAGTTCAGAGAATATGAAACTACCGCTTACAGAGGGGTATAAGTACGAGTTGTTTTCAGGATCCAGTACCGAGAACCAGTCTTGTCTCGCGGTAACGTTTAGGTAGACCAGGTTTTTGTAGCCTATATCAGCAAACGCGTATAGTGAATTTACCTGCTCGCGGTACACACCGAAGTTTTGGTCTTTTGTTATACCATTTTCGATAGAGTAAAGGTTGAGTGCCGTAAAATCGGTTACACTTTGAGTGACGTTGTTGTTCTTTATGGTAAATCTGTTTCCTCCGAAGCTTGCATCCACGCTAATGTCGCCAAACTTGTGACTTACGCCCAGCAAGAAGTCCATATTCATTTGTTTTTCGGTACTAGAATTCACCGCATAGGCGCCGTTATATCCCGCACCGGAACCATTGAGAGCAGTGGATGTTCCCATACCCGTCGGAGTGTTCCGTTCAAAAAACGGGGTTGCATAATCCATGTTCACGCGACCCTGTAGATAAAGCCAGTTGAAGAAGTCATACCTGACCGTGGTCGTTCCAAGGAAGCGGTCACGGTTGTTTCTAATAAACTGCCGAGGCATCAGAAAGTAAGGGTTTATTAATGTTGTCTGGAACCCTGAAGTCTGTCTTTCCGTGATGCCGTTGTCGGCAAGCGCTTTCTCCTTCAATACGTCCAGCGATATTGAATTGGCCAACCGATAAAGGAAGTTAGGAGCACCCATACCCTGGATACCTACTTCAGGTGGATTCTGGTTCTTTTCGTTGGTATAGTTGATGTTTACCTGAAGCGACAACTTCTCGGTGATATTCTGATTTACTCCCAGGTTGAAGATCTTTTTGTGATAGTCATTGTTGGGTGAAATGCCTTTTACGTCCTGATTTGAAAAGGATGTACGAAAACTGCCTGTTGCGTTTCCTCCGGACAATGCTATCGTATTGATAGCCGAAGTTCCAGTTCTGTAAAAGTTTGTTATTCTGTTTTTCTGAGGCAAGTAGGGTCTGAGTTCTCCGTCGAACTGAATAGTTGGGACGCCGTCGTATTTCTCTCCCCAGCCGAACTGTCCGGTGCTTATAGCAGCTCCCTGCGTTGCGGGGCGTACGCCTGCCTGGCCCTGTCCGTATTCATATTGAAAATCCGTAAAATCCAGGACTTCGTCTGACGTGAAGTTAGAGGTAACCTCCACTCCGAACTTGGCGTTCTTCTTACCTGTCTTTGTTGTGATGATGATTGCGCCATTTGCAGCTCTTGATCCGTAGAGTGCGGCCGCTGTAGCGCCCTTCAGGACTGTCATGGTTTCAACATCATCGGGATTGATCTGCTGCATGTTATCACCAAGGTCAAGACCGTTGTTTCCGTCCGCTCCGCGTGCTCCCTGATCCATCGGTAAGCCGTTGATTACAATCAGAGGAGAGTTGTTCGCTCCTGAAAATGCTGCTTGTCCCCTTAGACGGATTCTGTTACTCCCCCCTGCGCCGGAAGAAGGTGGAGCGATTTCCAGTCCCGCTATTTTACCTTCGAGAGAGGTCATCACATTCGTGGTACGATTTTGCTGAATCTCCTGCATTTTAACAGTTTCTGCAGCGTAGCCCAGCTTCCTCGAGTCCTTCTTGATACCCAGGGCGGTCACCACCACTTCGCTGAGGTCCTGTGAGTCTTCGATCAGCTGTACGTTGACGAGGGTTCTTTTATTCACCGGCACCTCGATCCGTTTAAAACCCACCATGTTGAAAGTAAGAGTTGCGTCGGGGGCTGCCTGAATGGAGTACTCGCCCGATACACTGGTACTGGTTCCGGTGGTTGTTCCTTTAACCACTACGGATACCCCGACCAGGGGTTCGCCCTTTTGGTCTTTTACGGTTCCTCTAATCGATTGTGCCTGAGCTGTATAGGCTGTAAGGACTAAAATTAATACAGACAATAAGTGTCTACTCCGCATACTGCGGTAAAGGCAAGATAGTTTTGCGGCCATAATTCGGAAGAAGGTTAGTTGTTAGATTTATGATCTTTATTCCGATAGTAAAAGTATAGCCGCAAGTGTTTAAATACTTCCAAATATTTTCGGCGGTGGATGTTATACAAAGATAGCCATGTTGTTACAATTCGTTTTCCTGCTGAAGCGCGGAGATTGCCTCGAATTCATCCTCCAGCTTTACGCTGAGTCGCTCAAATATTTTAAAGTATTGACAGTACGTTTTGTGGTTCTGCTTATTGGGCTTATAATCAACAGGAAGTGTCACGGATCGCGCCGCCTCATCTATATTGTGATAAATCCCCATATTAATGGCGCTAAGTAAAAACGCTCCTTTACCGACGCTATTACGTTCGCTGATAATGCCCACCGGCTTGTTGAAAATATCTGAGATCATCTGAGCGCAAAAAGGGATGGTGGCGAAACTGCCGTTGAGGGACAGCGAGTCAATTGTGCGATGTGCTTCCATGGATTTTCCAATGTTGTAAATGCCGTACAGAATTCCTTCTATGGTTGCTCTGATCAGATGTTTACGCTGATGACGAATATTCAGCCCAAAGTAAACTCCACGGGCATTAGGATTCCAGATTGGAGCACGTTCACCAAGTAAATACGGCAAGAATATAGCGCCATTTGATCCTGCAGCGACCTCTGCCGCTTCTTCGATCAGACCTTCGGCCGACAGGTCAGTATTGAAGCCGGTTTTAAGATCACCGAACTGGGTATTAAACCAGTCAAAGATCAGGCCTCCGTTATTGGTTGGTCCTCCTGATATGATGTGCTTGCTGGTTAGTACATAATTAAACAACCGTTGATTCTCGTCGTGGATCGGTTTATTACTCAGCACCCGCAAAGCACCGCTGTCTTCGATCGTAATGGTGGCTTTATTGCCGTCCCATATTCCCGCGCCAAGCGTTGCCATACATCCGTCACTCGAGCCGACAATTATTTGCGTATTGGGGTCGAGCTTCAGCGTGTTCAGATATTCCTTTCTGAGCTTTAGATCAGAGAAGAAAACTTCGCATAGATCAGGAAGCTTATCCTTGTTAATTCCTGCATAATCAAGCGATTTCTGCTCCCACTGCAAGTCATGTATGTTAAAAAGACCTGTAGCTGAAGCTATGCTCTGGTCGATAACATACTGGCCGGTCAGCTGCTGGATAACGTAGCTCTTAATAGACAGGAATTTCCATGTTTTTTTAAACTTATCGGGTAAGTTGTTCTTAATCCAGGCAATCTTAACAAGAGGCGACATCGGATGAAGTGGTGTCCCCGTCAGCCTATAAATCTCCTTACCAAGATCGGAGTTCTTAAGCTCAGTCGCTTCTTTCTTCCCCCGGTTATCGGCCCAGGTTATTGCATTCCCGATAGGTACCCCATTTTTATCTACTGCAAGTAGACTATGCATGGATGCGGAAAAGCAGATGCTGTCCACACGATATTTTTGGGGATGAATCTTCTCTATTAAAAGGTTTTTCAGAACAAACAGCATGGTTATGAACATTTGCTCAGGGTCCTGCTCGCTATAATCCTGTTCGTCGTGAAAAGTAGGGTAGTGTCCTTTGCTGGAGCCAATCAACGTTCCGTCGGTCTTAAATGCAAAGATCCTGACAGCATTGGTACCCATTTCGATTGTAATGATGCAATTCATATTATTCAGATAGATTCTTTTTACGGAACTGGCTGGGTGTATAACCTGTTAATTTCTTGAATGTTGTTGAAAAATGTTGTGAAGAGTAAAATCCGGTGCTTAGCGCAATCTCCGTTACATTGGCATCACATTTCTTCAGCTGCTTAATTGCCTCCGAAATTCGAATATTAATCAGATAGTTCAGAGGGGAGAACCCGGAATAATTTTTCACTTTCTCTGTAAAGGTCGTCGTCCCCATGTCTGCTATAGCTGCCATCTCTTCGACCGTCCACTGATGTCCCAGATTCTGACGCAGCGTCTGGTCAAGTTTCAGGAAGATCTGCGGAAAATCGCGGGTGGAGGTACTTTGATTGATGATGTTCCGGGTGAATTGAATAAACAGCTCGGCCAGCATGGAGTTGATACGCGTATAGTGGCCAATTTCGCGATTCATTAACTCCACGTAGATAGCGTTAAACAGGGCTCCTGCGTCCTTGAGTTTCATGATGGAACGGCCGTGCTTGATATTGAGGGTTCGCCAAATTTGCTGAATATCCGGATGAGTGAGCCCGCTCCATTTACTCATGCTGGGTTGGTTGGAGCTGTTCGATACCTTGATCTTCAACCAACATAAGGTTCCAACATTGAGGATGCGTTCCTGACCCATTAGTTTCTGTTTAGGAAGTACCAGTAATACGTCGCCCGGATAAAGCGTGTGGTTCTGATCCTGTATCTGCCACTCAAATTTACCTTCAATAATGTAATATACACGAATCAAATCAGGAGCCTCCTGATAAAATTCATCCAGTTGGACAGTGTTAATTCGCTTTAATGCAAACTCAATCAGGTGAGGGAAGCGTTCCAGTTCCCGTGAGGTACCCTGCTGCAGTAAGAATTGGTTCATTTACATGGTTAGTGGTTGGCAAGGATTGTATGTCTCAACACAAGTTTACGCAATAAGAACAGCTTTTTTGTACAAAAATCAACGGCGATTTTTATTGGAATCGCTGATTGTATAAAATGTGAAACTTGCATACATAAACTAACTGACGCAGGCATCCCTTGTGAGGGTCGCTTCTTTCGGACTAAATTTTAAACCAATTATGCATGTATATCGCACGCCAGATTCGATTCTAGTTAACTTTTCGAACAAATCTTATTCATTTCCCGACCGTGATTGGGACAGCTTTATCAATCGACCTTCTTTATACTCTTGTTTGCTTGAGGAAATAAATAACTGCCCCCAGGCCAACCAAACAGAATTAGCTATTCCGGAGACCGTTTTGGCGCCATTGAATTCCCAGGAAGTATGGGCATCTGGCGTGACCTATCTCCGGAGCCGGGAAGCGCGGATAGAAGAGGCGAAAGATGCCACCGGAGGAGATTTTTACTCGCGGGTATATGATGCAGAGCGGCCTGAACTTTTCTTCAAAGCAGCGCCCTACAGAGTCACCGGACATAATGGAATGGTACGCATCCGTAAAGACTCTAAGTGGAATGTTCCTGAGCCAGAACTAACATTGTTCATGTGTTCAGAAGGTTCTATAGAAGGATATGCAATTGGAAACGATATGTCTTCCCGCGATATCGAAGGTGAGAACCCCTTGTATCTGCCTCAGGCAAAGTGTTATGATGGCGCCGCAGCCGTAGGGCCGTGTTTGTACGTGCCGGAAAGTCCTATCAACCAGGATACAAAAATAAGTCTCTCAATCAAGCGTGATGATGTTGAGCTTTTTTCAGACACAATCTTGTTGAGTAAAATGAAAAGATCCTTATCGGAGCTTTCTTCTTATCTTTTTCGGGAGATGTCATTTCCCAGTGGGGTATTCCTCATGACGGGAACCGGAATTGTTCCATCAGACGACTTTTCGCTTGCTGTTGGAGACAACATTAGCATAAGCATCGAAGGCATCGGTACACTAACCAATACAGTTTCACAATAATTGAATATGGATATCCACACTATCAATGGAAAGCAGTTAATCGGGTATGAGGAATCGGCTGAGGGGAATGAATATTTCCATTCGGTTGATCCTTCGTCCGGTACTGAATCTCCCTCTCGTTTTTACAAAGCCACATCCGATGAAGTAAATCGGGCTGCTGAATTAGCTGAGCGCGCTTTTTCTATATACCGCAAGATCTCTGGTCAGGATAGATCCGCGTTTTTGCTTAGGATTGCTGATGAGTTAACGCAGGATGCTGCCGAGTTGGTTCGGATTTGCGGATCAGAGACTGCTCTACCTCAGGGACGGCTGGAAGGAGAGGTAGTACGTACCGTCAACCAGTTAAAGCTGTTTGCGAGCGTTATTAAAGAAGGGTCATGGGTAGATGCACGAATTGATACTGCTATTCCCGACAGAGCTCCACTTCCTAAGCCGGATCTCCGTTCCATGCTCATTCCTCTGGGTCCCGTAGCTGTATTTGGCGCAAGCAATTTCCCATTTGCTTTTTCTGTAGCCGGAGGAGATACTGTTTCCGCACTGGCTTCTGGCTGTTCTGTTGTATTCAAGGCCCACCCAGCTCATCCTATGACGAGCGAATTGGTTGGCAAAGCCATTCTAAGAGCAGCAAAAGCTTCTAATCTCCCCGAAGGTGTGTTTTCCATGGTTCATGGCGACGGGCCTACCACCGGCGCAGCGCTTGTTGTACATCCCTCCATTAAAGCTGTGGGCTTCACAGGATCCTTTAAGGGAGGAAGGTCGATTATGGATGCTGCGTCTAAGCGGCCGCATCCTATCCCGGTGTTTGCCGAGATGGGAAGTTCAAACCCTGTTTTTGTATTACCGCGTGCCCTTAAGCTACATCATGAGAAAATAGCAGCTGCCTATGTGCAGTCACTTACACTAGGAGCGGGGCAGTTTTGCACTAACCCGGGGCTTCTGGTTTATGAGGAAGATAGTTCTCAGGAAACCAATGTATTCCGTTCTGCATTAAAGGATAGCATTAGCCAGGCAAGCACACATCCGCTGCTTACTGAAGCAATCGGCTCAGCTTTTTCGAAGGGAATTGAGGAGCGAAGCGCTCATCAGGGGCTTGCGGTACTTGCCAGTAGTACTGCTGCGGAGAAACATCCCGTTCCAACGCTGTTTTCCGCTGACTATACTGCTTTCCTCGAAAACCCAACCCTGGAAGAAGAATTATTTGGCCCCTCAGGCATCGTAGTCAACACGCCATCTAAGAATGAGCTTCTTCAATTTGCCAGAAATCTTTCCGGTCATCTTACGGCTACCGTGCATGCTACTGATGAAGATCTGGAAGAATATAAAGAGCTGTTTGATATCCTCGAACAGAAGGTGGGGAGAGTGCTGATAAATGGTTTTCCTACCGGGGTAGAGGTCAGCCACGCAATGGTACACGGAGGACCCTATCCTGCAACAAGTGATTCCCGTTCCACATCGGTCGGCACCGCTGCTATTTACAGGTTTACCCGGCCGGTTTGTTACCAGTCATTTCCCGGCTCACTGCTTCCGGATGAATTGAAGGACGAAAATCCGCTAGGTATCTGGCGTCTATTGAATGGTGTACGTACTAACTAATTATATAACCGAAATTTATGTGTGCTTACAGAAGCTCCGAATGGTTCGGAAAAACAGGTAAAATGGGTTTCCTTTACCGAAGCTGGATGAAGAATCAGGGTATACCGGATGACATGTTCGACGGTCGGCCCGTGATCGGAATTTGCAATACGTGGTCTGAGCTTACTCCCTGTAACGCTCACCTCCGCGACATTGCCGAGGCAGTAAAAAAGGGTGTTCTTGAGGCGGGAGGCTTTCCTGTAGAATTTCCAATCATGTCTTTAGGTGAAACATTGTTGAAACCTACTGCCATGCTCTTTCGCAACCTGGCGAGCATGGATGCGGAGGAATCTATAAGAGGGAACCCGATGGATGGAGTAGTACTCCTGACGGGCTGCGATAAAACTACTCCTTCTACCATGATGGGAGCTGCAAGTGTAGACCTGCCGACGATCGTTGTTCCGGGTGGACCGATGTTAAACGGCCACTATAATGGCGAACAGATCGGATCAGGTACTGCGGTATGGAAATTAACAGACGATCTGAAATTAGGTAAAATAACACAGGACGAATACCTGGCTGCAGAGAGTTGCATGTCCAGAAGTGCCGGTCATTGCATGACAATGGGCACGGCTTCAACCATGGCCTGTATGGTAGAGTCGCTCGGTATGTGCCTCCCGGGAGGAGCGGCTATTCCAGCCGTTGACTCAAGGAGAAAGGTCTTAGCCAGAATGTCGGGCAGACGGATCGTTGAAATGGTGAAAGAAGATCTGCGTATGTCGAAGATCCTGACACGCGATGCGTTTGAGAATGCCATCAAGGTAAATGCGGCGATTGGTGGATCATCCAATTTTATCATCCATCTGACAGCGATTGCCGGACGTATCGGAGTGGATATTCACCTGGAAGATTATGATAATCTGGGAAGTAGTATTCCCTTGCTTTTAAACCTAATGCCATCAGGAAAGTTCCTGATGGAAGATTTCTACTACGCAGGCGGCATTCCTGTAATCATGAACGAGCTAAACGACAAGATGAACCTTGACACGCTTACGGTAAATGGGAGATCGCACAGAGAAAACATCGTTGGAAAGTGCCGGTGCCATAACCGTGAAGTGATCACCACCTATGAGGAACCTCTTATTCCCGAAGCCGGAATCGTCGTGCTGAAGGGAAACCTGGCTGTAAATGGTGCTGTGATGAAGCCATCTGCTGCCACACCGGCACTGATGCAACATACCGGCAGGGCAGTGGTCTTTGGAAATATTGAGGACTACCATGCCCGGGTGGATGATCCTGACCTGGACATTGATGAGACATGCGTGATGGTACTCAAACACGTAGGGCCTGTCGGATATCCAGGAATGCCGGAAGTGGGGAACATGGTACTGCCCAAGAAGCTTCTTGAAAAAGGAGTGACCGATATGGTCAGAATTTCCGACGGAAGGATGAGCGGTACTGCATTCGGGACTGTTATTCTGCATGTGTCACCCGAATCAGCCATCGGAGGAAACCTGGCACTGGTACAAAACGGAGATATGATTACGCTCGATACCAGGAACCGATTGATCAATGTAGATGTGTCTGACGAGGAGCTGTCGCTCAGACGAAAAAACTGGCTTAAACCCGCTTATGTAACAGACCGGGGGTATGTGGGAATGTACGTAAGACATGTTCAGCAAGCTGACAAGGGAGCCGATCTCGACTTCCTGACAGGTAAATCGGGAGATGAGGTGTTGCGTGATTCACATTAAGATACTTCCCCGCCTATGAGCATGATTATTCTCGTTTCCTGCATCACCCTTCTTATTCTTCTTATCGCAAGATTTAAGTGGAATGCGTTCCTGGCCTTTCTTGTCGTTTCTCTTCTTTGCGGTTTGCTGTTGGGCATGCCGGTCAAAGATGTAGTTGCATCAGTGAATAAGGGCGTAGGAGACACGCTGGGTTCCATTCTGGTGATCATCGTACTTGGTGCCATGCTGGGCCGTTTGATTGGTGAGAGTGGAGCTGCAGATCGCATCGCAGGAACTATCCGCGAGCTTTTTGGCGAAAAATACATAACCTGGGCAATGGCCTTTACGGGCTTTGTGGTGGGTATCCCACTGTATTATAACGTTGGGTTCGTATTACTGGTGCCTATCATTTTTTCCGTGGCTTATCACTACAAACTATCCAAGGTTTATATTGGTTTGCCTATGCTCACAGCGCTTTCGGTGATGCACGGCTTTTTGCCTCCTCATCCCGCTGCCATGGTACTTGCCATACAATTCAAAGCTGACCTGGTAAAAACCTTCATATACGGTGTTATTGTTGCCGTTCCTGCCATCGTTATTGCGGGTCCTCTTTTTGCTTCTTTTTTCAGAAAAAGGCAGGATAGGGAATCTTCGGTGATCGTGGTGCCGGCGCCCCGTGAGGGTTCGATTCCCGGAATTGTAAATGCTGTTTGCTGCTCATTGTCCCCGGTGCTTTTTATTGCCTTTGGGTCAGTGCTTGGATTCATGAGCAACGGAAATCCAGTGCTTAAAGATACGGCCGACTTCCTCTGTCAACCTGCAATTGCGATGCTCTTGTCTTTGATCGTCTGCAGTATCAGTTTGGGACTGTCTGCAGGGATCAGCTTAAAAGATTTGATGACCAGCTATGCCGAATCGGTGAAAGAAATTGCGATGATCCTGATGATCATTGGAAGTGCCGGAATGCTGAAGCAGATTGTTGTCGACAGCAGCCTCAGTGTGGAGATCACCTCCTGGATGCAGGATTGCCCGTTACCTCCTCTAGTCCTTGCATGGCTGATCACTGCAGGATTAAGGCTGAGTCTTGGGTCTGCTACCATCGCAGGATTAACTGCTGCAGGCGTGATTTTCCCGCTCGTAGCGCAGACGGGTGTTCCTCCTGAGCTATTCGTGCTAGCCGTTGGCGCAGGGAGCCTCTTCGGGTCTCATGTGAATGACACAGCCTTCTGGATGTTTAAAGAGTATTTCAATCTGACCTTGAGAGAGACATTTCTGTCATGGACAGTTATGGAGAGTATGGTATCCATTATTGGCTTGATAGGGGTGCTCGTTATACAGAACCTTATTGCTAGTTCCTAAATAAAAAAACTAACCATGAATATGATGAAATCTACCATTTTTCTGGCACTGGCTGTTATGGCAGTCATGCCGTTGCGGACTTTTTCACAACAGATCTCCAAAGATGAAATGCTGTTCCTGACACCGCTATGGAAAGGAGAACGTTTTGCAGATGGGCGCCCCAAAGTAGCAGACGACCTGTTGAAGCGAATTAAACTGGTCACGCACGAAGAAGCATGGGCCGTGATGAAAAATAAAGGCTACGCGTATCAGTATGCTGAAGGTTGGGAAACAATCAACAGGGACAGCGTACTGGTGGGAAGAGCCGTTACCGCTACATTCATGCCCGGAAGACCTGATATCTGGAAAGCCATTGATGATCGTGGAAAGAAAGAAGGCAAGCGCGGGCAAAATAGCTGGCCGGTTGATCTTCTTGTGAAAGGGGATGTATATGTGGCGGATCAGTTCGGTGCACACATTGACGGGCCGACTATTGGTGACAACGTAGCCAATGCGATATACGCAAAAACGGGTAACGGCATCGTCTACGACGGAGCGCTACGCGATATATCAGGATTGAAGGAACTGGGTGGCTTTACATCGTTCTTTACCAGCTATCATCCATCTTATCATAATCCCAATCCAAATGCTCTGAATACGATGTTGATCGGGATCAACCGTCCTACCCGCATCCGAAACGCAACAGTGATGGCGGGCGATGTCGTCCTGGGACGCGATGGAGCTGTAGCATTCATCCCGGCACACCTGGTAGAGGAAGTTGTCAAGACCTCCGAGGTTGTTCGTCTCCGGGATTTATTTGGCCATGAAAGACTTAGAGAAGGTAAATATACCGCGGGACAGATCGATGCCCGCTGGTCTGAAGAAATAGAGCGCGACTTCTCCAAGTGGCTCAACGCACATATTGATGAACTTCCTGTTCCGAAAGAACAGATCCAGGAGCTTCTCAAATCCCGCACCTGGTAATCAGCATATAACATCCTCAAATTATAAACCGAATAATATGTCATTAAAACAGAACCGGCGTTCCTTTTTAACTAAAACTGCTTTGGCCGGGGCGGGAATATTGAGTGCGCCTGCACTTAGCTGGGGGCAAGGATTAATTGATGCAAATGAACGTACGTCAAAGGCTTCCGCGCCTTCAGACCTTAAAATTACAGCCGTTAACTGTGCCTTTTCAGCAGGCAGTCTCTTCGTTAAGATAAGCTCCAACCAGGGCATTACCGGCTATGGCGAAGGAGTTGATGCCGTCGGCGGAACTTACCACCTGGTAAAGCGCCTTGGTATGCAGATCACCAACCAGAGTCCGCTTAATCCCAATCGTCTCATCGAACAACTCAGAAAAGGAGCCTTCTTCGGGGGAGCACAATCGGGGGTGTATATCGCCGTTCTTTCTGCTATAGAAACCGCCTTGTGGGACCTCACAGGAAAGGCGCTGGGCCTGCCTGTTTACCAGCTGATGGGAGGGAAGTTCCGCGACAAGTGCCGGGTTTATTGCGATACCGCCCTGTACACCCGTAATCTGCCTACTCCTGAGGATTATGCAAAAGCAGCCGCAGGCTCGGTGGCAAAGGGATATACCGCCATCAAGTTTGATATAGATGCAGGGAATGATCCCGCGAAATATGATCGTTTCAACTGGACAGCCGGTCCTGCCGAACTCGAACGGATGTATAATTCAATCGCTGCTGCGAGGAAAGCAGTTGGCAATAAAATAGACATCTGCGTGGACATGCACGGCCGCTATGATGCAACTACGGGGCATCGCGTCGCCAAACTCATGGAGCCGCTTAATTTAATGTGGCTCGAAGAACCTGTTCCCGCAGACAATGTAGATGCCTATAAACACATCACCAAAGAAACAAGCACGCCCATCTGTACGGGTGAAAATGTCTATCTGGCTTACGGCTTCAGCCGCCTTCTATCTGATGGCGGGGTAGATATCGTCATGCCCGATCTGCAAAAGACGGGAGGTCTGGGCGAAGGGCAGCGCATCGCCAACCTGGCAAACCTCTATTATGTTCCTTTCTCTCCGCATATGGTGGCCTCGTTCCTGGGAGCGATGGCATGCGCCCACTGCTGTGTGTCGGTTCCCAACTTCCAGATCATGGAATGGCAGACTTACTTTGACGTGGATGCCAAGTGGAAGGATATCGTGATCTACGATAAGCCCTGGGTGGAGAAGGGATTTCTAACGGTATCAGACAAGCCCGGCATCGGAGTCGATATCAACGAAGAAGGACTCAAGAAATATGCAATTCCGGGCCTTCCATATTTCGAATAGTTAACGACCAGTCTCATGCAAAGCCGGAATAATCACCCCGGCTTTGCTATAAACCTAAGCGATGAAAAAAAGAACTATCTACAAGTCAATACTCGTGTTGGCACTCCTCTTTCTGCTCGTATCAATCGGCGTAGCATTCTCGGGCAACGTGCCCGGATCAGGGATATTCCTTGTCCTGGCCTTTTTAGCGCTGGCTACCGGATTCAGAGGATATGACTCTTTGAAAGGTTACTCATATACAGTAATGATCTTCGCCGCGGCAGTGTCAGCCTTGTTCTATCCACATCTCTTTGTTGAATGGAACGGGTTCAAGTTTGCCGCGCTTATTATTCCTCTAATACAATTGATCATGTTCGGCATGGGTACCTCCATGAGCTTTGATGATTTTGTCGGCGTCGTTAAAGCTCCTAAGGGAGTTTTCATTGGCGTGGTCAGCCATTTCATTATTATGCCTTTGTTAGGCTTTAGCTTGGCTAATGCAGGGATGAGCTTCTTTAATTTCAGTCCGGAGATTGCAGCCGGAATTATCCTAATCGGATGCTCGCCAAACGGAATGGCATCTAATGTGATATCCTATCTGGCGAAGGCGAATCTGGCGCTATCGATCACCATTACTGCTATTTCAACGATGCTGGCACCACTGGTAACCCCTTTGTTAATGAAGCTACTCGCAGGTCAGTTTGTGGAGATCAACGTGCTGCATATGATGTGGGATATTCTAAAAATGGTCATTATCCCAATAGGTGCGGGATTGCTGTTCAATAAGCTCTTTAGCGGAAAAATGAAGTGGTTTGATGCAGCTATGCCATTCCTCTCTATGTTCGGGATTATCGGGATTATCGTGATCATCACAGCAGCCGGAAGGGATAGTTTATTGAACGTAGGTCTTATTCTCGTTGTGCTCGTACTTGTACACAATGTGTGCGGTTATTTGCTGGGTTACTGGTCTGGCAGGTTGTTTAAAATGAACGAGCGGGATTGCCGTACAATTGCCATAGAAGTTGGGATGCAGAATGGTGGCCTGGCTTCAGGCCTGGCAAAGGGAATGGGGAAAATAGCGACCGTAGGTTTGGCGCCGGTAATCTTTTCTTCATTCATGAATATTACAGGTTCCTTGCTTGCATCCTACTGGCACCGAAAGCCCGTTATTGAGGATGGTGAGGAAAAGTTCGAGGGAAATAATGCTGACGTATCAGAGCCGCAGAAATCACTCTAATTCGCTGATAACGAAATTATAGTAGCGTGCTGAGCTCTGTTCAAATGATAAAGTAAGGGCCGGTTCTTTTCTAATGAATATGAAATGTTCTTAATGTATCTGGATCACAATCCTTTTCATATTTTTACCGGACTTAAACTTTATCATGAATAAATTGAGTCGAACCAGCTTAGATCTATGGCGAAGTCTTTAAGGGACTAAAGATAGATTTGTCAACCAAAATCATTCTTCAAGCCACTTTATAAAGCAAACATGACCTATACCCCCGCTACAAACCGTTATCAGGGAATGGAATACCGCCGTTGCGGAAAATCCGGACTTAAATTATCAGCTTTCTCTCTAGGCTTATGGCATAACTTCGGCTATGTAAATAACTTCGAGAATTCGAGAAATCTTTTGAAAACGGCTTTCGATAATGGTATTACACACTTCGATCTGGCAAATAATTATGGGCCCCCTACGGTTCTGCCGAAGCGAATTTTGGAAAGATCCTGGATCTCGACTTTCGTCCATATCGTGATGAACTTATTATTTCCAGCAAGGCAGGTTATGATATGTGGGAAGGGCCATACGGAAACTGGGGATCTAAGAAGTATCTCGTAGCAAGTTTGAATCAGAGCTTGAAGAGGATGAACCTGGACTATGTCGATATATTTTATCATCATCGCCCGGACCCTGAAACTCCGCTGGAAGAAACCATGTCAGCTCTGGATCTGATTGTCCGTCAGGGTAAGGCTTTATACGTTGGCATTTCCAATTACAGACCGGAAGAAGCCGCTAAAGCTATCCAGATCTTAAAAGAGCTTGGAACTCCCTGCCTGATCCATCAGCCCAAGTACTCGATGTTCGAACGTTGGGTAGAAGATGGCCTGCTTGATCTGCTTAGCCGGGAAGGGGTAGGCTGCATTCCGTTTTCACCACTGGCACAGGGACTTCTTACTGATAAGTATCTCGATGGAATACCCGAAGATTCCAGGGTGAAGACAAGCGGTAAGTTTTTAAACGAGAACCATATCACCGCTGAAAACCTGGGGAAGATAGCTCGATTGAATCAGCTGGCACAAGAAAGGGGACAGAAGCTCGCTCACATGGCTCTCGCCTGGTTGCTTAAGGACGCGAGAGTGACCTCAGTGCTTATCGGTTCAAGCAAACCTGAACAGATAGTCGATTCCATTCATGCACTGAAGAATACGAGCTTTACAGCAGATGAAATCCGGACGATTGATTCCATATTGAAATAGGCTTATTGCAAGTGCTTTGGCTTTTTCTTTTGAGCTGCTAACTCAACAATTTCGCAGATCCGCCTCTGACGGGTTTCCGGCAATCTGGCAAGTACGAGCCATTGGAGAATGGCTTTTCTGGTAGACTTGCTTAAGCTCAGGAAGAACGATCCAGCATCTGGATTATTGTCAAATCTCACTTGAAGTTCTTCTGGTGTCTTTAGCGCTTCTACGTCGTCTAAGATAGTCCAGGATCCATTTTGTTTGGCAGTTTCGATGCTTTGATAACCTGCCGGAGCCATCAATCCCGTACTGATTAGCGCTGCTACTTTTTCTTTGTTAATCTTCGACCAGGTGCTGATAGCCTTCCGCTTGCTAAAAAACTGCTGCGACATTTCCTGATCAATCTTAATCTTTTTACTGTCTATCCAGCCAAAACAAAGGGCCACATCTACTGCTTCACTCCAGGTGAGCGAATCTTTTCCTGAAGCCTTGGTATAAAACGTGAGCCATACCGCTCGTTTGGAGATATGGTTTTTTTCCAGCCAGTTTCGCCATTCCGTCGCGTTAACCGGGTAGAATCTGTCAATTTCTTCTTTCTCCATTGTTCAAACAAAATAGCTTTTGAATATAGGTATTGCTTTCTTCTAATGCGAAGATAAACCTGCTGAGTGACAAGCGTATGTCAGTATCATGAAGAAAACAAGTTTCCCCTCGTCGTCTAACAAGGTCCTACCAACTACGAACCTTTAGTTCCTGAAATTCTGTGTGATCATCAAACCACGAATACCAGCATCTAAGATGCCGATACCTACCCGGCCAAAGCCCCTGTTGAGAATGTTGGCGCGGTGGCCCGGTGAATTCATCAGACCGGTGTGTGCCTGATCCAGATTAGGAGCAAGCGCCAGGTTTTCACCTGCCGTAATAAAGCGCACTTTCGCCTTATTGATCCGGTCAAACGGACTGAGTCCCTCGGGCGTGTAATGAGAAAAATAGCCTCTGGCCAGCATATCTCCTGAATGTTGAAGGGCTACAGCTGCCAGCTCGGCGTCAGCCTTCAGCGTGTTTAGGCCTCTTTGTGTTCGTTCTTTATTGATCAACACGAGCATTTCTGCTGCTAAGTCCGGTCTTGTTTTATTGTTTTTAGTGGTAAAAGGAAGTTTGATTGTTTCTTCATTACTACTTTCGATCGTGGTTTTGCGAGCTATTTTATTCAAGGCTTCGCTGAATACCGGTGATAGCTCGTTTTGTAACCAGCTGATTTTAGATACCAGTACTTCTGAAAATTTACTTTCGTGGGTCTCTGTTGATATTTTTGTGAGGGGCATCAGGAGAAACATGCTGGCGACTAAAGCTGCCCAAATAAGCGCGTTTACCATTCCCGGGATAACGCCTAGTATTTTGTTTAGCATGTGCCGGTGTGTTTTTAAAGGTACTCGCTGCACGATATCAGAGCTCAGTAGCTCCAGTATAAGCCGGGAGACAATAAGCGCGATAAGAAATGATAGGGGATCTGCCCAGTAGTTTAGAGATGGTGCTAGTCTAAGCAGGATACTACTTAAAGGCGCATAAGCTAAAAAAGCAATCACTAAGCTGCCGATCCAGGTTAATAACATCAAAGCAGAGAGTATAAAACCACGCCGATAGTCCGTCCAGATGAGGAATGCAACGATCGCTACTAAGATGAGGTCAATATAGTTCATACTGCTTTTATTGAGCCACAATTAAGAGAAACTTATGTTTGTTTTCAACTGATCTTTCAACGGATAATAGATGTGAGTGGTTTTGAAAACAAAAGCCTATCTTTATTAAAGCTGAACCAATAGCTTTTTAAACCGCTTAATCATGAAGATCCTCAACCTGATCAGATGAGCTATGAAAAGAACCTTTTTCTGTTGCTTTCTTCTTCTTCTTTTCTCATCCCTGCAGAGCACCGGTCAGGGGTATAAGAACCCTGTATTACCAGGATTTTATCCTGATCCGAGCGTGTGCCGGGCAGGCGAATACTACTATCTGGTAAACAGTAGTTTTCAGTACTTTCCAGCCGTTCCCATTCACAGGAGCAAGGATCTGATCAACTGGGAAAGCATCGGTCATGTACTATCCCGTCCGTCCCAGGTAAAGCTGGAGAAGATTAACTCCTCGGGAGGTATTTATGCGCCATCGATCCGATATCATAAGGGTAGGTTCTATATGATCACAACAAACGTGTCGGATAAAGGAAACTTTTACGTGTACACGGATGATCCGGCAGGCGAATGGTCTGAACCGATTTGGGTTGATCAGGGCGGTATCGATCCGGATATTTTTTTCAACGAGGACGGTAAGATCTATTTCGTTTCGGCCGACAGAGGACTTGTTCTTTGTGAAATCGACATTAAGACGGGTAAGCGCCTGACGGAGTCGAAAGTGATCTGGAATGGTACCGGTGGACGTTATCCCGAAGGTCCGCATATATACAAAAAGGATGGTTATTACTATTTGATGATAGCTGAAGGAGGCACAGAATATGGACATAAAGTTACCATTGCCCGAAGCCGGTCTGTCGATGGTCCGTTTGAGTCAAATCCGGCCAATCCTATTTTGACGCATATTAATAACATCGCCGCCAGTAACCCTATTCAGGGTACCGGACACGCTGATCTCATACAGGCTCATGATGGTTCGTGGTGGACCGTTTTTCTTGGGTTCAGGCCGCAATCTTATCTGCATCATGTTCTGGGAAGAGAGACATTTCTTGCTCCTGTAAGCTGGCAAGAAAATTTATGGCCCGTTGTTAATGGAAACGGAACAGTTTCTTTGAATATGGACGTGCGTACCTTGCCACAGGTAAAGGTTCCGGAGCAACCTTCAAAAGAGAACTTCGATTCACCAAGACCGGGTAATGAATGGAATTACATCTGCAATCCTACATCGGCGAACTATTCACTTCAGGAGAGAAAAGGACATCTTCGGTTGAAAACCTCCACGATTTCACTTAACGATAAGGATTCTCCAACATTCCTTGGACGTAGGCAGCAGCATAGTTCGTTTTCGGCAAAAACAGTAATCGATTTTAGCAAGCTCAGCGAAGGGGCAAAAGCGGGAATCACCAGCTATATGATGAACGACTATCATTATGATCTATATGTTACTATTCGGAATAAAAGGCCTGTTCTGTGTTTGGCTTATACTCTGGGCAGTTTGAAACAGGTGGTGAAGGAGATTTCGCTCGCAGAAAAGCAAGTTTATCTGATGATAGAGGGCACCAATGATCATTACCATTTCTTCTATTCTTACCAGGGTCAAAAGTTTGACAAAATGGGATCTCTGGACGTCCGCTTTCTGAGCTCCGAAACGGCAGGAGGTTTCACAGGTGTGTACCTGGGACTTTTTGCTGAGTCGTCCGATAAAAATGGAGGATATGCGGATTTTGACTGGTTTGACTATGTTCCACAAACAGCTGAATAAGTGTGTTGTTTACAGCAAGGGGGGACTTCCTCATAAAATTCATAAGCGGTTCAGGTGGCTTGTGTCATTTACAACCAATATGCGAGCCGTTTCATCGTAGATCTCCAGAATACTCAATGATGCAGGGCTGATCTCGATGCGCTGGGACATATCCAGGTGTATTCCGGCATAATAACATATGGCGGACTTGATGATGTCGGCGTGGCTGAATATGGCTACTGTTTGATCCCGATGTTCATGTCGCAGTTTCTCGAGCCCTGTTACTACCCGCATTTGGGCTTCAAGCATCATTTCGCCTCCAGGGATGCGTGCGCTGCTTCTGAACATGTTGAAAAGTTTAAACTGTGCATCGCTTTCGAGTTCCTGAATGCTTTTATTTGTCCAGTTTCCGAAATCGAGCTCCAGAAAAGCTTCATTGATGTTGCAGGGGAGGTTATGTGTTTCAGCCAGTGTTGCAGCGGTTTCGGCAACGCGCTCTAGTGGACTGCTGTAGATAGCGGAAAGAGGAGTGTCTGACAGTCGGTCTGCGATGCTTCTTGCTTGTTCGAGTCCCTTGTCATTCAGAGATATACCAGGATGTCTGCCCAGTAGTAATTTACCCGTGAAGTCTGTTTGTCCATGTCGAATCAGCAAAAATTTAGTCATGCTTTTCTAAACCGAATAGGTGGTTTATTGTTTAGAATACGCTACTCATTTACGAACCCCATAAAATCATTGATTTGAGCAATACGAACATTGATCGCCTGAAAATAGGCATACTCACGTTTCACCGGTGTATAAATTATGGAAGTTACTGGCAAGCACGAGCACTGGCAGAGGGACTTCAGCAACGTGGGCATATCGTAGAAATTCTTGATCATCAGTCTGACCGCGTAAACTTTGCTGAATGGAAATGCGCCATGCAACCCGTTCTGCCTACTTCCGTACCGGCATCTGATCGACCATTTTACCGGGAAAAAATGGAGAAGTTTTTTGATTTGTTTGGTAAGCTACCGCTTTCAAAGCCTTTCCCATTGGATGATCCTTCACAGATGGACGAGTATGATGTCGTGGTAGTGGGTAGTGATGAGGTGTGGAATTTAACCCATCCCTGGTACAATCATTGTCCGCTTTTCTACGGCGACGGCATAAAGGCCAGGCGCTTAATTTCTTATGCAGCCAGCTTTGGTAATTATCCCTCTTCCTGGGGAATAGATCCCGACTGGGCTAAGAAGCTCAATAAGTTCCAGAAAATATCCGTTCGTGATGAAAATTCATGGAATATTATCAAAGATGCTATGGGCTTTGAACCTGATTTGGTACTAGATCCCTGTCTGCAGTTCCCCATCCATGCAGAGAAGCGGGATTTGGGCCATATAAAGGGTCCTTACGTGGCAGTTTACGGTCATAATTTTTCTGACTACTATATCGGGAAGATAAAGGAGTGGGCTACTAATAGAAATATTAAACTGATCAGTATCGGATATCGTAATGATTGGGCTGATGAACAATGGCTGACAGCTGACCCTCACGATTTTGCCAACTTTATAGCAGATGCAGAAGCAGTGGCGACGAATTTCTTCCATGGCTGTGTGTTCGCGTTGAACAACCAGAAGCCCTTTGTATGTGAGACATCATCTTACCGGAGCATCAAAGTGCAGGGATTACTGCAAACAGTAGGAGGCGAGCAGCATTTGGTTGCTGAGAGTACTCCTTCAGAAGTGTATAACCTGCGCTTGACAGAACCTCTGAACAGCCAAATACCTAAACGTATTGCAGAGTTGAGGGAGATATCAGACAGCTATATTGACGCGGCCCTGGCACCTAAGCAGTTCGAACTATCATGAAAGAGCTTTTGAGTCCGAACGAAATCGTTCATTCAGGCTTGTGTATCGGCTGTGGCAGCTGCGTAGCACAGGCTCAGACGAATAAGGTGAGTGCGCAGATGCGTTTCGATGCACATGGTGAGTTGAAGCCTGAGGGCTCGTCTGCATGGTTTGATGCGCCCGATGAAGGTTTTACTAAAACATGTCCTTTCTCGCCGCTTGCAAGGAACGAAGATTACCTGGCAGCTAAGCTTTTCCCGGATGCACCCGGAAGCAGTGTTGCTGTTGGCAGATTCCAGAGCAACTACGTAGGTCATGTTTCTGAGGAAGATTACCGTTTGCAGGGAAGCTCCGGCGGAATGGTGACCTGGGTGGCTTCTGAACTGATGCGACGCGGATTGATCGATGGTGTGGCTCATGTGATTGCAACGAAAGAGCCTCAGGAGGCGGGCCGGTTCTTCAATTATCGGATATCGCGTAGTGAACAGGAGATCCGTGAGGGTGCCAAATCACGATACTATCCGGTGGAGATGTCTGAGATCCTGCAAACTATCCATGACGTCCCCGGAAGATACGCGGTGATAGCTGTGCCTTGTATGATAAAAGCCGTGCAGTTGCTAAGGCAGGAGAATCCCATCTTCCGCGAACGGATCAAGTTTACCCTTGGGCTTTTTTGTGGTCACATGAAGAGTGCCAGATTTGCGGAGAGCTTTGCGTGGCAGATGGATGTACCGCTTGATCAGGTCGACGAGGTGGAGTATCGCTATAAGTATCCTGACAGGCCTGCAAACTGGTATAATGCTATGTTGAAGCTGCGGGACGGTAATATGATCAACCGTGACTGGTGGCATCTGAAAGATGGCGATTGGGGAGCTGGCTTTTTCATGAATTCTGCGTGCAACTTTTGTGACGATGTGGTGGCCGAGACAGCTGATATTTCCTTCGGCGATGCCTGGGTGGAGCCTTATTCTTCAGATGGCAAAGGAACGAATGTAGTTATGGTAAGATCATCTTTTATGGAAAGGATGATCAAAGATGCTATTGATGCGGGCCGGTTGAAGCTGGAGCAGGTAAATGATGCATTTGTTGAGCAGACGCAGGCCGCGGGACTGCGGCAACGGCGCGAGGGTCTGGCTTACAGGCTTACCTGGGCAGCAAAGCGGATACAGCCCCTGAAGCGCGTAGCACCTGATGCAAACAGGCCTGCTGAAGATCGCAAGAGGATCTATAAGGTTCGCTTCAATATATCTAAGTGGAGTCATAAGTTTTTCTGGCTTAGCCGCAAACTCGGCAAGCCGGGTATCTACCTGTTTTGGGCGCGATCTGTAGCAGCCCTGTACCATGGGATCGCGTATCATCAGGGTAAGAGGAACGAAATGCTTGAACGGTTCAAACAGCTTGGGTCCTGAGCTTAGGACTTGTTGGGTGCCAGTTTTTTCAACTCAGCTGCAACAGTGCCGATCACTGAAGTCCAGTCGCCTTCCTCAGTTTGTCTGAAAAGCTTCATCGAGGGGTACCAGGGACTATCGTAGCGGTTCTCCATCCACCGCCAGTCGGCGTCCTTTCTCAGTAATGTCCAGACAGGTACGTTCAGCGCGCCTGCTAAATGAGCCTGCATGGAGTCTATCGTAATCATCAGATCCAGACCTTTGATCGTCCGCGCATAGTTGTACAAATCAAACTCACCCGGGTGAATTCCATATCCTTCCTCCCAACCGGCAGCGGGGGCATCCGCCTGGAGGATCAGGATATTAACACCAGGGATTAGCATCAGCTCTTTCAGTAATGGAAAGGGAATACTGCGCTCCGGAGCCCAGTTACTAGGATGCCAGGATAGGCCTACGGTTAGGTTTTTGTTCGTAGCTGCGGCTTTCAGCGGTTCTACGTGCAAGTATGGGATTGTTGTAGGAATAGTTTCGATGCTGCTGCGGAAAATAAAAGGCAGTTCCATAACCTCTATATCCACGTCATATTCTACTTCCGGTACGCCGTCATGAAGTGGTAGAAGTTGATCAATACCGCTTACTGATTTTAGTAGGTCAATAAGTACCGGCTGTGCCCAAACAATCACTTCAGCGGCAATCCGCTTTAGCAGGGGAGCATATCGTATAAACTGGATGGTGTCGCCAAGACCGTGGTAGCAACGGACCAGCACGCGCTTTCCGTTCAGCGGCGTGCCATCCCAAATGTTCTGGAGATGGCGCGGCAGATTGTCGTAGTCTCTGTTCACACCCTCAGCCAGTGCTATGTCACTGTATTTCCAGGCGTCTTCGAAGTTGCCTTTTTGCATACAGGTTAACCACGACCCGGATGGTTCCGGATCATGGTTGAGATTCATATCAGGCATATCTGCGCATCATTTCTCTACAAAAATCAGCATATTCTTCAATTCGTTGAGGCGCACTGGTATGATGAGGCTGAATACCCTTGGATTCGGGAGTGAAGCAGAAGGTCACGGTTAAATCAAATTCATCGAGTGCTTTCATCATCCGGTCAAACCACTGAATGGCATCAGGACGCAGGTAGTCGGCCCAGCTTAGTCCGGTTCGCAAGCGTTTTACCCCCAGTTTGCGAAGCCATTCAACTCCAGCATCAAGACGTGGGTCTTCGAAGTGAAACCATTGACAAATACCAAACTCAGGAGTATAATCGGAGAAATGTTTAAGTGCGAGTTTAGGTTCACCCTTTTCATTTACCAGACCCATATAAAAATGGCGGTAATAAGAAGAACCTTCCGCTTCCCTGTGGCGTGTTGTGGCCTCCCAGGCCTGCGGCAGATCAAAAAGACTGTACCAGTGTACCCGTTCTACACGGCCAGACAGCAGTTCAGCAGTACGGCGGAATCCAAATTCCTGCACTTCTTCTGCGCCAAACGTGGATACGCCCACTTCGGTCACCCACACAGGCAGATCCGTAACAGCTTCAATCTCCGCTATTTTGTCTGGCCATTCATTAATATTCCAGAGGTTCCAGTCGAGCGGAAAGCCATGTACAGCTACCGCATTCAGATCATCAAGTGCTCCGGCGTCCTTCAAGCGGACAAGAAAGCCCGGATCAATAGGAGACATTCCTCCTAGTACCCGTTTAATTCCGCTGTTTTCGGCTTTGGCAGTCTGGGCTGCGAGCTTTACCATTTCGGCATACATGTGCCATCCTGGATCGACCTCAAAATCCCAATGCGATTTATTATTCGGTTCGTTCCAGAACTTGACTGCTTCAATCATAGTGTTTAGGTTGCAATTATTTTTTAGGGTAAACGGCGCGTGTTTGATCGTCTATAAGTGAGCCTCGGCGGCATATATATACCTCCAGTTCAGGATGTTCAATGATGTCGAAACCTGCACTGCGTAGCATGGCTTCCATGCCTGAGCGGTTTGGTATCCACCAGTTGGTGGGATCTTCCGAGTAGCGGTGTTCGATAAAAAACATCTTGGGAAAATCCCGACCTTCAAAGATTTCGGTGTTCCAAAAGTCATAATCGGCTTCAACATGCTGTACTTTATCACTGCCGCGCTGCATGGATTGGAAGATCAGCAGGTCTTTAACGACATTGTCATATAAGAGGTCGAGTGCCAGCAGGGGATGGCGCAGGTGGTATAGAACCCCCATGAAAATAACCACATCGAATTTTTCGCCAAGAGACGCGACATCATATACAGACATGTTTCTGAATTCGATGTCAGCCCCGAGTACCTGGGCTGCATAGCGGGCCTGCGCCAGATATACTTCGTCGGAATCAATTCCGAGAACACGCTCAGCTCCGCGTTTTTTCATCTCAATAGAGTAAAAGCCGGCATTGCAACCGATGTCTAATACCGACTTACCAGTGAGATCTTGTGGTATAGCATCGGCAAAGTTCTTGAACTTGATATTCGGATAATCGCCAAGAAAATGATCGGGTGCTGTTTTGACGCCCTTTAGGTCGATGTTATGGAACCACTTTCCGAGTCTGCTGACATCTTCCCGAATTTGTTCCACGGACAGTTCTGAGTAGGAATTACTTTGGTTGTTCATTTTACGGTTTCATGAAGTGAAATCTCAAGTCCAATTCCGCCGTAGCCCGTATCAACATATCTTGAGATTGATTTAGACAATATTTTATGTTTATTGTTTGTTACTGGTCTTTTTAATTGTAAAGTATTCACTCTTAAGTAGATTCTTGAAAAATTTACCTGAATGTTAAAACTATGTTGTAACGACATTGTTCTGAACTTATTAAAAAATCGATAAAGCGGCCTGTTATAAACCTGGGACATGCTGGTTTGAAGAAGCTGACGATACGGAATCAATATACCAGAAGCATCTGAAAGATCTTATCGATTATGTACGCAGGTATGTAGCTCTTATTCAAACATCTATTAATACACCTTCTATGGAGAAAATTCTAATTACAGGGGGAGCAGGTTTCATAGGTTCCCATCTTTGCGACGAACTAATCGAACATGGCTATTCAGTGCGTGTTCTGGACAGTCTAATAGCCCAGGTTCATGGGACCGGTGCCGGAAGACCGGACTATCTTAATCCTCAAGTTGAGTTAATTGTGGGCGATGTAAGGGATAAATCGAAAGTTTTAGAAGCGCTGGAGGGTATAGACGCTGTATATCACTTCGCAGCCCGCGTGGGAGTGGGGCAAAGCATGTACGAAGTAAACGAATATACCGATGTAAATAACAGAGGAACTGCAGTTCTTCTGGAGGCACTAATAGAAAAGCCTGTAAAGAGGTTGGTCGTGGCATCGAGCATGAGTATCTATGGGGAGGGACTATACACTAGCATAAGCGGGAGTGTGGTAGAGGATGCCGCGCGCGCGCTAAGTCAATTGCGGAATAGCAACTGGGAACTGGAACTGGATGGAGAGCTGTTAACTCCAATACCAACGCCCGAGACAAAGAAGCCTTGTTTAGCGTCTGTGTATGCATTATCTAAATACGATCAGGAAGTCATGAGTCTGATCTGTGGTAAGGCCTATAATATACCTACGGTGGCCTTACGCTTTTTCAATGTTTATGGTACGCGTCAGGCCTTATCGAATCCTTACACTGGAGTACTGGCGATTTTTGCGTCCCGGTACCTCAATGATAAAGCGCCGATCATTTTTGAAGATGGCAATCAAAAGCGCGATTTCGTGAGTGTTAAAGATGTTGCTGTAGCATGCAGACTGGCGCTTGAAGTAGAAGAAGCTGCTTACGAAGTATTTAACATCGGTAGTGGCAACAGCTATACCGTGTGGGATATTGCGCAGAAGCTCAGTAGCACCATGGGTGTAGACCATTTACAGCCTATAGCCACGGGCGAATACCGCGTGGGAGATATCAGACACTGTTTCGGTGATATCAGCAAAGCCAGAGAAATATTAGGCTTCGAACCGAGCGTTGCTCTTGAAGACGGATTGGAGGAGTTGGCGATGTGGTTGAAAGATCAGGTTGCAGTAGACAGCGTGGAGCAGGCAAAGAGCGAACTGGCTGCAAGAGGATTAACAGTTTAAGCTTAAATTTAAAACAACCACGGTATTATGAGTAGCAAGATACTTAAACATCCGAGCAATATTAAACTACCAGAACCGCAGCTTAAAGGGGTGAACGGCAGTGCTCCACATACCACCTTGATCACTGGTGGAGCAGGCTTTATCGGAACAAACCTGGCCGATGCCCTTTTATCTGAAGGTAAATCTGTTATTATCTACGATAACCTGTCCAGAAAGGGAGTTGAAAAGAATCTCCAGTGGTTAAAGGACAAATACGACAAGAACTTAAGAATTGAAATAGCAGACGTAAGAAATGAGACAGCATTGCGGGAGGCGGTTAATTCTGCCGATGCAGTTTATCATTTTGCAGCGCAGGTAGCTGTTACGACAAGTTGCCTGGATCCCCTGATGGACTTTGAAGTGAACGCCCGGGGTACAGTGAATCTGCTGGAGGCTATCCGGCAATCAGAAAAACAACCGCCCCTGGTATTTACGTCGACCAATAAGGTCTACGGCGGCCTGGAAGATATGAATGTGATCCTGAAGGGCGACCGGTATGAGCCAGAAGACGAAGAACTAGCTGCGAATGGCGTATCTGAAGATCGCAAGGTTGATTTTCACAGCCCCTACGGATGTTCAAAGGGAACAGCAGACGCGTATATACTCGATTATGCGAGAACATATGACTTAAAAGCCGTTGTTTTCAGGATGAGCTGCATCTATGGTCCACATCAGTTTGGAACCGAGGATCAGGGCTGGATTGCACATTTCCTTATCAGTGTACTAAAGGGCGAACCTATCACTATTTATGGGGACGGTAAACAAGTCAGGGATATCCTGTATATCGCTGATCTGATCAATGCGATGAAGCTCGCCCAGGAGCAAATGAACACCTTATCCGGAAAAGCCTTTAACATAGGAGGAGGCGTTGAAAATACGATCAGTCTGCTTGAACTTATTCAAATGATCGAAAACCTGAATGGTGAAAAGGTAGATGTAGACTTTGGCGACTGGCGCACAGGAGATCAGCGTTATTATGTATCTGACATCGCTAAGTTCAACAGGGAAGCCGGCTGGTCGCCGAAGGTGTCGGTTTACCAGGGAATTGAAAACCTGTATCACTGGCTTACCGAATTCGGTGAAACAAACAAAAAATTATATTCGAGGCAGTCAACTTAATGGAAACAGAGACTTCAAAGGAAAAAGAAATTACAACTGAAATGCAGTTGATGGGAGCTTTTGAAATTACGGCTCCACAACAAATCACATTTAAACAAGTGCCACTTCCTGAACCTGCCCCTGATGAGGTTAGGATCAAAATGGAAGGCTGCGGTCTGTGTGCGTCAAATCTTCCCGTCTGGGAAGGTCGCGAGTGGTTTACCTATCCGATTGAAGCTGGCAAGCCGGGACACGAAGGTTGGGGTATCGTTGATGCCCTTGGGCAGGATGTTACCGGTTTTACTGAAGGAGACCGCGTTGCGGCCATCACGTATAATGCCTTTGCTCAATATGATATTACTAAAGCAAGCAATTTGATTAAACTGCCCGCGGAGCTTGACGGAATTCCTTTTCCGGCAGAGCCTCTTGGTTGTGCCATGAACATCTTCGAGCGCAGCGACATACGTGAAGGCCAAACTGTTGCTATCATAGGAATAGGGTTTTTAGGAGCTATGCTCGTACAGCTCGCTCATAAGGCGGGCGCACGCGTGATTGCGCTCTCCCGTAAAAAATCCGCTCTTGAGCTTGCTGAGAAGCTAGGCGCAGATGAAGTAATACCCCTGGAGGATCATTGGCAGATCATTGAGAAAGTAAAACAGCTTACTCAGGAGAACTTCTGTGAACGTGTAATTGAAGCAACCGGAAAGCAATGGCCTCTGGACCTTGCGGCTGAACTGACAGCAATTCGTGGTAAGCTCATCATCGCAGGCTATCATCAGGACGGTCCGCGACAAGTCAATATGCAACTATGGAACTGGCGCGGATTAGATGTAATCAACGCACATGAACGAGATCCGGAAGCGTATCTCGAGGGAATGCGTAAGGCTGTTGAAGCAGTAAAGGACGGTCGGTTGGAACCACAACAACTATTCACGCATGTTTTTCCTGCAGAGGAATTGCAGCAGGCCTTTGAACTTCATCACGAAAATCCCGAAGGCTTCATTAAGGCATTGATAACGTTTAATGAGAAAGATTAATGAACGACACACTAACAGGAACTAAACCTAACCTGGGCTTCGTTGGAGTAGGCTGGATTGGCAGGAATCGCCTCGAAGCCATTGCTAATGAAGGTTCTGCAACTATTAAAGCAATTTCGGATCTAAATACAGAATATGCTGACGAGGCTCTGAAGATTGCCCCTCAGGCCGAATTACTTCCCTCTATTGATGACGTGATTGCTGCTGACCTGGATGGGGTAATCATTGCTACGCCGAGCGCCCTGCATGCTGCCCAGTCTATTGACGCACTCAATAGCGGAAAAGCTGTTTTTTGCCAGAAGCCGTTGGGTAGAAATGCTGAGGAGGTTGCTGCCGTCGTGGAAGCAGCACGCCGGAATAATGTACGTCTCGCCGTTGATTTTTCTTACCGCTTTACAAACGGGATCAAAGCCCTGAAGGAAGTTCTGGATTCAGGTGAGTTGGGCACAATCTATGGGGCAAATTTGGTTTTTCACAATGCTTACGGTCCGGATAAGTCCTGGTACTTCGACCCCAAGCTTGCGGGCGGGGGTTGTGTAGTAGACCTGGGTATTCACCTCGTTGATTTGCTGGTTTGGTTATTCGATAATCCGGAAGTTACAGACGTTAGCAGTCAGCTGTTCTCGAAAGGGAAACTGATCACCGACAGAAATGAACAGGTAGAGGATTATGCTCTTGCCCAATTGCTTTTGGACAATAGTATGGCTGTGCAACTGGCCTGCTCCTGGAATTTACCAGCCGGTGTGGATGCCGTTATAGAAGCGAGTTTCTACGGTACCCAGGGCGGCGTGTCATTCAAGAACGTCAACGGATCTTTTTATGACTTCGTCACTGAACGGTTCTTAGGTACAAGCCGGCAGACAATCAGTACACCGGGGGATGCCTGGGGCGGTAAGGCTGCTACTCATTGGGCAAATGAACTTGCGGTAAATGGCAACAGTTTTAACAGCGACGCTTATCAATACATCAGATCTGCAGAGATACTTGATTGGATATACAAGCGAAAATAGATCTTTGATATGTTTGTATCTCCTGCAACTATAGAAAGGATACTCATGACTGCCGATACGGTAGGGGGAGTGTGGACTTATGCGCTTGATCTCTGCCGGGCTTATTCTGCCAGGGGCATCAACGTATGTCTCGCTACCATGGGAGGTCCTTTATCGGCCAATCAGCAGGCTGATGCAGCAGCAATTCAGGGTCTTAAGATATGTTCCGGCGATTACAAGCTGGAGTGGATGGACGATCCCTGGACGGATATTGAAGAAGCCGGAGAATGGCTCCTGTCACTGGATCGACAATTTAAACCTGATATTATTCACCTGAATGGATATGCACATGCTGCTTTGAACTGGAGCGCCCCGGTGTTGGTTGTTGCCCATTCTTGTGTATTATCCTGGTGGCATGCAGTCAAGCATACGGCGGCACCGCCGGAATGGACCCCCTATCTTGAATGCGTAAAACAGGGACTACAAGCGGCAGACCAGGTTGTAACGATCTCGCAGAGCTATGCGGATGAGCTTCACAGATTATATGGTCCCCTGGAGAATATGAATGTGATCTACAACGGACGAGATGCAGATGATTTCTATATAGGGGACAAAAAGATGCAGGCATTTGCAATGGGCAGAATATGGGATGAAGCTAAGAATCTGTCCGTTTTAGGAGAAATTACGAATAGGCACCGCTTGCCTATCTGTGTTGCGGGAGATAACCGGCATCCGGACACCGGAGTGCCGGTCGATCTATCGGATGTTGAGTTGATGGGGGTGCTGAGCCAGGATCGCGTCAAGTGGCAACTCGCTACATCTTATGCGTATATCTCACCTTCAAAATATGAGCCCTTTGGGTTAGCCGTTCTGGAAGCGGCTTTATCCGGATGTTTACTGCTGCTGGCCGATATACCTACTTTGAAAGAATTGTGGCAGGACTCTGCCTTATATTTCAATCCCGAAAAACCAGAAGAGCTGGATAGACTGCTCGATTTTGCCGCAGAGCGCCGGGGAGAATGTGAGCTGTTGGTAAATAAATCGCTTGGCAGGGCAAAGCTGTTTTCTTTAGATAAAACGGTCGACAGTTATTTAGAGCTATACAAATCCCTGAAGGACGCCGGAGAAGCAATTAACACGTACTAACAAATACTGAACTATGAAGATTAGCATGTTTTATCACTCGCTGCTGTCTGACTGGAATCACGGCAACGCACATTTTCTTCGCGGTGTTGTGGCCGAGCTTTTAAGCAGAGGGCACGATGTAAAAGTGTATGAACCTAAAGATAACTGGAGTTTAAGCAACCTTATAAGCGGTCATGGAGATTCTTTTCTGGATGAGTTCCGGGAAACTTATCCGCAATTGCAGTCAATATCTTACGACGCAAACGATATTGATCTACCAGAGCTGTTAAAGGACCAGGATCTGGTGATCGTGCATGAATGGAATGAACACCGCCTGGTTAAAAAAATCGGGGAATGCCGGTCGAAGTCAGACCGGTTTAAACTGATGTTCCACGATACACACCACCGTGCAGTAACGGAGAAGTCGAGCATGGAACAATACGATCTGCAGCACTACGATGGGGTGCTTGCCTTTGGCAACATTATCCGGGATATCTATCTGAAAGAACGCTGGACCAGGAGAGCCTGGACCTGGCATGAAGCTGCCGATACCCGCATATTCCATCCTGTTGAAAACGCAGACAAAGAAGGTGATCTGGTCTGGGTTGGAAACTGGGGTGATGATGAGCGTACGCAGGAGCTGCAGACGTTTCTTATTGAACCAGTTAAGGAATTAGGACTTAAAGCCAAGATATACGGCGTACGTTATCCCGACTCGGCGTTGAAGGCGCTGGAAGATGCCGGGATAGAATATGGAAACTGGCTGCCCAACTATAAAGCTCCGGAGGTGTTTTCGAAGTACAAAGTAACGGTACATGTACCACGCAGACCTTACGTGGAATCGCTGCCCGGTATACCTACTATCCGGCCCTTTGAGGCCATGGCCTGTGGCATCCCGCTGGTCTGCTCTCCATGGGATGATGCAGAGAACCTCTTTACTCCGGGAAAAGATTTTCTGGTAGCCGACAGCAAAGAAAGTATGAAGCAGCAATTGTTGAAAATCCTGAATGATGCTGATACGGCACAATCTCTGGCGGCGCAGGGCTTGCAGACCATTCAAGAGAGGCATACCTGTGCTCACCGCGTAGATGAGCTTTTACAAATTGTGGAATCACTTAAATCGGAAATTTCTTCAACTGCACACGCGGTGGAATAATCTTAGATAAAATGGAAAATAAATTGAAAGTCGCTTTTTATGGTTCAAGTTTGGTCTCGGCTTACTGGAATGGTGCAGCTACCTACTACCGCGGAATTATAAAGGAGTTAAGCAGACTCGGTTATCAAGTTGCATTTTATGAACCTGACGCCTACGAGCGTCAGCAGCATCGTGACATCCCTGATCCTGAATGGGCAAAGGTTGTCGTGTATGATAATAATGAAGAAAGTGCGTTCAAAGTACTCGCTGAAGCAGCACATGCAGACATAGTGATTAAGGCGAGTGGAGTGGGGGTGTTTGACGAACTGCTGGAAGAGCAGGTGCTTAAACTAAGGAAAGAAAACCAATTGGTCATTTTCTGGGATGTGGATGCACCAGCAACATTGGAGCGTATGACAAACAATCCGGCGGACCCATTCCGGGAACTGGTGCCTCAATACGACATGGTACTGACGTATGGTGGTGGTCAGCCGGTAATTGATGCATACACTGCCTTTGGTGCAAAGCGCTGTATTCCTGTATATAATGCACTCGATCCGGAAACTCATCATCCGGTCTCGGAAGATGCAAGATTTGCCTGCGACCTTGCCTTTTTAGGGAACAGGCTGCCCGACAGAGAAGCCCGGGTGGAAGAGTTCTTTTTGAAAGCCGCCGGGAAATTGCCTGAGCAAAAATTCAAAATCGGCGGAAGTGGTTGGGGCGATAAGCCGATGACCGAAAATGTGGAATACGTGGGTCATGTTTATACAAAGGACCATAATGCGTTTAACTGCACTCCGAAGGCTGTTCTAAATATCAGCAGGGACAGTATGGCTAAAATGGGATTCTCGCCAGCGACCCGTGTTTTTGAGGCTGCGGGAGCCGGAGCATGTATCATAACGGACTACTGGCTGGGAATAGACTTCTTCTTCGAACCAGGGAAGGAGATATTGGTGGCGGCTAGCGGTGATGAGGTGGCTGAAATACTACGCAACCTGTCTGTTGAGGAAGCTAAAGCGATCGGTGAGGCGGCAAAAGAAAGAGTTCTGAGATCGCATACCTATGAGCATCGGGCAAAGGAAGTTCAAAAGCTATTTTCGGCACATTTTCAATTACTAAATATCAGCGAAGTATGAACAAAGTGCCTTTAGAGATCACCATTCTTGGCTTGTCAATTACGTCTTCCTGGGGGAATGGGCACGCCACAACATTCAGAGGAATAGTAAAAGAGTTGCATAGAGCGGGACACCGGGTGACTTTTCTGGAAAGAGATGTGCCGTGGTATGCAAGTAACCGGGATCTCGTTAATCCGGATTTTTGTAAGGTCATTCTTTATCAGGACCTGAACGAGCTTAAGAACGAATACGAGGATCTGGTTCGGAGTGCTGATATGGTGATAGTGGGTTCCTATGTGCCGGAAGGCGTGCCTGTTGGCACCTGGGTATGCGATGAAGCTGAAGGCGTAACGGCTTTCTATGATATTGATACCCCCGTTACACTGGCCAAGTTGCAGAGGAATGACTACGAGTACCTCTCGCCGGAGCTTATTCCCATGTATGACCTGTACCTTTCTTTTACAGGCGGGCCGACGCTTAAACTCCTGGAAGAACAATACGGCTCTCCCTGTGCCAGGGCTTTGTACTGCTCAGTTGAACCGGCCTTGTATTATCCCGAGCGTGTAGAGATAACGGATGATCTGGGGTATTTGGGAACCTATAGCGATGATCGCCAGCCGCCATTGGAGCGCCTGCTTTTTGATGCAGCCAAAGGATGGTCTGAAGGCAAGTTTGTGGTAGCTGGTCCGCAGTACCCTGATTCTATTGTATGGCCGGCAAACGTTCGTCATATTCATCATCTGCCTCCCGCAGAACATAGAAAGTTCTACAATTCCCAACGTTATACGTTGAACATAACCCGAGCAGATATGATCAGGGCGGGGTATTCTCCAAGCGTCAGACTGTTTGAAGCCGCTGCCTGCGGGGTGCCGATTATCAGTGACTATTGGGATGGACTCGAGTCTGTCTTTGAACTGGGAAAGGAAATACTGATTTCTGCCTCTGGTGAAGAAACTCTGGCCTATCTAAAGGACATTGACGATGTTGAGCGACAGGCTATTGGCGAACGTGCAAGGCAGAAAATCTTGAAAAAGCATACTGCAGCACATCGTGCCCAAGAGCTCATCGACTATCTGTACGAAGTAAAAGGAACCTTGATGAACAGATAAATCAATTGCTCTGCCCCACGCGGCGTTAGCCTGCCAGATTGGAACAAAAATTGTCATCTGAGATATATGGATAACAAGCAGGATCGTACGGACCCATCGGGAATGGCGGAAGTCGTGGAGCGTAATATCAGGGTGTTGATGCAACGCCGTCAGCAGGAGGATGAAAAGCGGCGCCCCAATGAAAAGCTTGCGGATGCCGTTACGAATTTTACGGGAAGCATGGTATTTGTATACCTGCATTTGATCTTCTTCGGTTTGTGGATAGTCTGGAACCTGGAATGGATAGGATTGAAGCCTTTCGATCCCTCTTTCGTGGTGTTGGCTATGTTTGCCTCTGTCGAAGCAATCTTTCTGTCCACCTTTGTACTGATCAGTCAAAATAGAGCCAATGCGCTCGCAGATCGCCGGGCGGACCTTGATCTGCAGGTGAGCTTATTAGCAGAACATGAAATTACCAGGCTGGTGTCCCTGGTTAAAGCAATAGCAAATAAGATGGATATAGAGGAGGCTAATCAACCTGAGCTGGATGAATTGGCACGCGATATCAGACCGGAGTCTGTAATGGACACGATGGACAAACATAAAGACAAACGCATGTAGATTTTTGAATGTAAGAGTTAAGGGGAATATGTATGATTATGTTTAACTTGTGTTATTAGCATAACAACAGATAAACTTTGGAAACAGTGCAGAATAATAGTGAGGATAGGAACCGGGTTAAGGCTCTGAAAAGCTATGAGATACTCGATACAATAAGTGAAGAAGAGTTTGACCGAATTACGGAGCTGGCATCTATCATCTGTGATGCGCCGATTTCTCTGATCTCGCTGATCGACGCGGATCGGCAGTGGTTTAAATCGAAAGTAGGCTTCCCTGTAAATGAAACGCACAGAGAAATTTCTTTTTGCGACCACGCGATCCGGGGTAAAGAGCTTTTCGAAGTAGTTGATACTTTAAATGACGACAGATTTAAAGATAATCCATTTGTAACCGGCGAAACCAAGATTCGCTTCTATGCGGGCCAACCATTAGTTGATCCGAAGGGTTATGCATTAGGAACCTTATGCGTTATTGATAACAAGCCCCGTAGCTTGACAACGCAACAAAGACGTGCCCTGCAACTACTAGCTCACAACGTGGTGACGCTTATTGTTGAACGAAGACAGAAGGCCGAACTCAGAAACTTTGAAACGCTGTTCGAATTGTCAAATGATCTGATATGTGTTGCCGGACTTAACGGGCATTTTAAAAAGGTCAATCCTGCGTTTGAAAGAGTCCTGGGTTGGGACAGAGAAACACTGCTTAGTACACATTTCTTCGACTTCGTTCATCCTGATGATCTTGAAATTACGCGACAGCAGGCAGATCATCTGAAGGCTGGTCATAACACCATCAATTTTACCCATCGTGTTAGGGTCAAGAACGGCGACTATAAGGTACTTCAGTGGGTGGTCACTCCAGAGCTACAGACTGGCAACCTCTTTGCAATCGCACGCGATGTGTCTGAAGAAAAAAATAAGGAGCGCCTTCTGGTTCTTAGTGAGGAGCGGGCAAGGGCATTTTTTGAGAATTCGCAAGGCTTCATGTGTACGCACGATCTTAATGGGGCCTTTTTGAATGTGAATGATGCTGGTGCTACTATTCTTGGGTATACTAAGGAAGAAATTCTAACGATGACCCTGTTCGATATCGTACCCCCATCACGTCATGAAAACGTGCGGGAATACCTGCTGAGAATCGTCAAAGAAGGTCAGGCTCAGGGACAAATGGTAACATACCGGAGAGATGGAGATATGCGTATATGGATGTATAATAACATACTTGAAAGGGATCTGGAGGGAGAGGTGTATGTGATCGGGAATGCTGTTGACATCACAGAAAGGCATTTTCTGGAGCAAGACCTGAGAAATACGAAAGCCATCCTGGAACGGACCAACCGTGTCGCCCGGGTAGGTGGTTGGGAAATGGATTTTACCACTCAAAAAATAGCCTGGACACCCGTAACACGAGAGATCCATGGTGTTGACGAATGGTATGAACCTCAACTGGACATAGCTATCGGGTTTTATAAACCGGGTGAGAACAGAGATAAGATCTCGGCCGCAATTGAGGCGGCGATAAGCCAGGGAGTTCCCTGGGATCTCGAATTGCAGATCTCAAACAAGAACGGGACAGACATCTGGATCCGTACTCTAGGATATGCAGAAGTGGAAGACGGAGTTTGTAAGCGAATTTTCGGAACATTTCAGGATATAGACAAAACGAAAAAAGCGGAGTTAGAGCTCTTTAGTTCGCGGAAATTGCTAAACGATGTTTTGCAATCCGCTTCCGAAATCAGCATAATCGCCTCAGATGTTAACGGTTTTATTACCCTTTTCAACAAAGGCGCTGAAAAGATGCTAGGGTACACCGCCGAAGAAATGATCGGGCGGCAACCACTGATCATTCATTTGGAAAGGGAACTCAAAATCAGGGCTGAAGAACTGAGTGAAGAACTCGGTTATCGGGTTGAAGGCTATCGGGTCTTAGCTGAAAAAGCAGAAAAAGATGGTCTTGAACAACGTGAATGGACTTACATATGTAAGGATGGGGGAGAAAGGACGGTGATGCTGGTTGTCACGCCGATAAGGGATCTCAATGATGATATAGAGGGATTTTTGGCTATCGGGACGGACGTCACGGAAAGGCGCTTAATTGAGCAGGCGCTCATTACTGAGAAAGCGAGATTAACCGCTTTTGTTGAGCACACGCCTGCAGCAGTTGCCATGCTGGACAATGATATGCGGTATATTGCTGTAAGCAATCGCTGGATAGAAGACTATCGCTTGCATGGAAGGAGGGTGATAGGTGCTTCTCACTATGACTTTGTTGATAACACCGATGATGTCAGAAGGCAGAGGCATAAGAGAATATTAAATGGGGCGGTAGAAAGGAATGAAGAAGATGTTTTTCGGCTAACGGGAGACACAAATATTCAGTATATAACATGGGAAATGCGCCCATGGTATCAATATGATGGCAAGGTTGGGGGTATGATGATATTTACTCAAAATATCACGCATATCATCAACCAGAGGAACGAGCTGGATGTTGCGAAACGCCATGCAGAACAGGCTAGTGTTGCAAAGTCTGAGTTTCTTGCAAATATGAGCCACGAAATTCGAACACCTCTCAACGGTGTGATCGGTTTTACGGATCTCGTGTTGAAAACGAAGTTAAATGAGACACAGCTCCAATACCTTACCATCGTCAATCAGTCCGCCAATGCTCTGCTGGGCATCATCAACGATATTCTTGACTTTTCCAAAATCGAAGCCGGCAAGCTGGAACTGGAGCTGGAAAAGTGCGATCTATATGAGATGAGCGGACAGGCCACTGATATCATCAGCTATCAGGTGCAGACTAAAGGTCTTGAAATGTTGCTGAATATCTCGCCGGAGGTACCAAGGTTTATCTATGCGGATCCGGTAAGGCTTAAGCAGGTTCTGATAAACCTGCTTGGCAATGCGTCGAAGTTTACAGAAAGAGGTGAAATCGAGCTGAAGATTGAACTGTTGAAAATATCAGAGAACCATGCTACAATGAGGTTTGCTGTCAGGGATACGGGTATCGGTATTAAGCCGGAAAAGCAGAGCAAGATCTTTGAGGCATTTTCTCAGGAAGATGCGTCTACCACGAAGAAGTATGGAGGCACTGGTTTAGGCCTTACTATTACAAACAAGCTACTCGGAATGATGGGGAGCCGGCTGCAATTGGAAAGTACTCCAGGTGTGGGCAGCTGTTTTTACTTCGAAATAACATTTGAATCAGAACAGGGGGAAGCTGTAGTTTGGGATGATCTTGGTACTATTAAAAAAGTGCTGATTGTAGATGATAACGAGAACAACAGGATTATTCTGGCACAGACGCTTCGCTTGAAAAACATCAAGACGACAGAAGCCAAAAACGGATTTGAGGCATTACAAATGCTGGCCAGTGGCGAAACATACGACGTAGTTTTGATGGATTATCATATGCCGTACATGGATGGACTCGAGACGATACGCAAAATACGCGAAAGCTTTTCATCTACGGCTCTGGAACTACCTGTTATTCTCCTGCACAGTTCCTCAGACGATGCAGCCATCATGAAAGCTTGCGAAGAGCTTCAGGTGAGTTACAGGGTGGTAAAGCCTATCAAAACGCAGGATATATATGATGCCCTTTCCAGGCTGAGTCGGAAAGATTTTAAGACTGCTCCCGACGAGCCGGAGGGTCCCAAGGTCACGGACGACAACATGACTATTTTGATCGCTGAAGACAACTCAGTGAATATGCTTCTCGCGCGCACCATTATCAACAGGATTGCACCTAATTTTACTTTATTGGAGGCAGCAAACGGAGCCGAAGCAGTAGAGATTTGTAAAACCAGACGGCCCGACCTCATCCTGATGGATGTGCAGATGCCCGAAATGAACGGCTATGAAGCAACTAAGGCTATTCGCGAGTTGACCTATCACTCGCGGATTCCAATAGTCGCTCTGACAGCCGGGAATGTAAAAGGCGAAAAGGAAAAATGCCTGGCTGCAGGGATGGATGATTTTCTGGTGAAGCCTATCGTCGAAGCAGATATTTCTGGCTCCTTGCAGAAATGGCTTTCCTTGGGCGATAATAAGTCTAAGCCTGAAAGTACGCCTGTGAGTAGCGATGATTTACAACATTTTGATATGAACATACTGAAGAGCTATGTGGGGAATGACGAAGCCCTGATCAGCGAAGTGCTTCAGTTAGTAGAAAATGAATTGTCTTCTTCAATAGAAAGTATCACACAAGCTGCCGCCAGGGGGAGTCTCCCGGATTTGAATTCGGCCGGGCACAAATTATATGGAACAGCATCCTCCTCCGGCATGTACGATCTTTCAGTGCTTGCCAGCGAGCTGGAGCGGCTAAGCGAGTCTGACGATGACAAAGTTGCCCAAATTACCGGTTCTATTATAGCGGAAATAAAGCTCATTTTCGATCTCCTCTCACGCCGATAGTTCATAACTTTTTTGTTGCTACGCTTCCCGAAAGCCTGAATCCCTAAAAATTTGCTAATTTGCCCGCCATGAGACAGTATGTATATCTCCTTTTTCTTGCCGGATGTTTGTCATCTTGTTCAGGTACGTTAAAGGGCGTTAAGAGCAGTTCGGTCTATTCTCAGAAGATGGTGGAGAATAGGGCAATGAAAACCTTCAACACCAACCGCAATGAACAACAGCTTGCAAAAGCTCACTGGGACTATGTTCCCGGGTTGGTAGCATATAGTGTGCTGGAAGCCTGGAGGCAATATCCCGAAAAGACAGAATATTACAATCTTGTGAAGGCTTACGCTGATCATTGTCTGCAGGGCAGGGATACTGTTCATGTTAAAGAGAGCAATATAGATGATCTGGCAGCCGGAAAGATCCTTTTTACGCTATACCAGGAGGAGTTGAAGAAAGGGAATATGGCAGATGCACAGCGTTATAAAAATTGCGCGACCTTCCTGAGAAATAAGCTTAAATTTCAACACAGCCGTATAGATGCGTCAAAGCCGGGCACAGGCGGCTTCTTTCATAAAGGAATATATCCTAACCAGATGTGGTTAGATGGGCTTTATATGGGACCTGCACTTTACGCAGGGTGGCAGTACTCCTATGGTAAAGAGGAGGGTGCAGAAGCCAATAGGCAATCCTGGGAGGATATCGCGCTTCAGTTCAAAACGATTCATCAGTTTACATACGATCAGAACAAGCAACTGAATTATCATGGCTGGAGTGCTGACCCGAGCGACGAAAACTCGTTTTGGGCAAAGAAAGAGGGGCCTTACAAAGGTACGTCCCCAGAGTTTTGGGCGCGTGGAATGGGTTGGTATTTCGCTGCACTAGTAGACGTTCTTGAGGTTATGCCAAAGGAACACGCAGATTACAAGAACCTGACGATGATCGTGAATCAAGTGGCTGCCGGACTTGCTAAATACCAGGATAAAAGTGGTTCATGGTATCAACTGCTCCAATATGACGCTTTAAAGCGGGCTGATGGCAAGGGAGACGAAATCGGCGGGGAAATTTATAACAAATGTGATCATGCCAATTACCTGGAGTCCTCCGCATCTTCCATGTTTACCTATGCCTATCTCAAGGGTATGCGACTCGGTGTTCTGGAGAAATCAACGTATCAACCTGTAGCTGAAAAAGCTTACAAAGGCTTGCTCAAGAATTTTATACGTGAAGAAAGGGCTGGAGAAATCGACATATTGCAATCTTGTGCGTCTGCAGGTCTGGGACCGTTTAAAGACATATCAAGAACAGGTACCGCTAACTATTACCTCTGTGGTAAGGACGTTACCGTCACCGAAAACGAAGGTAAGGCAATAGGTCCGTTTATTCTGGCAAGCCTTGAATATGAGAGAACAAAATAGAGTCTGATTATAAATGAATAGCGGTCTCGGGTGTTTACTCTATTCCCGGGTCGCGTCTTAATCTGCTTCTTCAAAGAGCGAATAGCGGATGATTCCTGTGAATCATCCGCTATTCGTGTTTAAAAACCTGCGATTAAGTAAAATTTTTGTCAATAAAGCCGTCTTTTTGTGGTGATTTATCATTAAAGTGATACTTTTCCTGCATGTTAAATAAAAAAGTGCTCCTGATAGAGGATGAACCCGGGTTAGTTTCTGTCATTATCCGGGGCTTAAGTGAATCAGGAGTCGAAATTAGCGTCGCCGGCGATGGTGCATTGGGTCTGGAAATGGCTACGAAGCACACGTTCGACCTGATTATTCTTGACGTGCTACTGCCGGGAATGAACGGTATTCAAGTTTGCCGTGAATTACGTAAGAAGGACCCAAATGTTCCTGTATTAATGCTTACAGCTCTGGGGAGCACAGAGAATATCATAACAGGTCTTGATAGCGGAGCTGACGACTATCTGGTTAAACCATTCAAGTTTGCGGAGCTGGAGGCACGAATGCGGTCTCTGATCCGGAGAAGCAGTGCCCCGGCTATAGCAAGTACCAAAGTGGAGATCGCTGGTTTGGAAGTTGACCTCAGTTCCAAGACTGCCAAACGCTACAACAAACCCATCAACCTGACTGCTACCGAGTACCGTTTGCTGGAGTATTTTATTCAAAACCAAAACAAGGTTCTTTCTCGTATTCATATTCTGGAGAACGTCTGGAATATCGACTTCAATATGGGAACGAATGTAGTAGACGTTTATGTGAATTACCTCCGGAAGAAGGTAGATAACGGGCATCCTGTTAAATTAATCCACACCGTCTTCGGAATGGGTTACATCTTCAAACAAGAGCCGGAGCATGAAAATACAGACTAAGATCACCCTGCTGTTCTTTCTTATCTCCACTGCCGGCTTGATTCTGCTTAATGCCTCGATCTTTTATTTCATATCAGATTTTAATTTCGAGGACTTCTTTGAGCGTCTGGAGGCCCGGGTAAACCTTAGCGCTCAGATCAATATCTTTTCTGACGAGAAATCTGCTGCCTATCAGGAGGTAAGGAGTAAGTACATGGAGAAGCTGAGCGAAGAGAGAGACTATATTGTCAGACTCGACAGCACAGGTAAGTTAAGCCGTAAACCGATCAATCTCCCCGAATCTTTCTACAACTCGATACTTCAGGATGGAAAGTCGCGGTATAATGAAGATAACAGGTTCTTTGCTGGTTCTTTGGTTAAGGGCCCAAACGCAGGCTATCTGGTTATTGTATCAGCTTCCAATCCTTATGGATTCAAGGAGCTTGAGGAGCTGAGAAGGGTTCTGTTCATCTGTTTTCTTGTCTCTCTCGCTTTAACCTTCCTGGCTGGAAGATTATTTTCTATATACACGGTAAGGCCGGTTAGGGAGATCATCAGAAGTGTAAAGAACGTATCTGCAAACAATCTGCATTCCCGGCTTCCGGAGGTCAAAGGAAAAGATGAGATCGCTGAACTCGTCCTGACTTTTAACAATATGCTCACTCGCCTGGAGACAGCATTCGAAACTCAGAATAACTTCGTGAGCAATGCATCCCACGAATTGCGTACTCCGCTTGCCATTATAACAAGTGAAACGGAGCTTCTATTGTCGGCGCACTCTCTTCGTCCGGAGAGCGAAGCTTCAGCAAAAACCATACTGAAAGAGGCGGAGAAACTGAATAATATTCTTGCAAGTCTGCTAGGGCTTGCCCAATCGGGATTTGACGGTAAGAAGCAGGATTGGCAGAAAATACGGGTTGATGAGCTGATCTGGACCGTGATAGACTCTGTAAAAAAGATCGAACCTGAGTGCAGGATCGACCTGGATATGGATTCACTTCCGGAAAATGAAAATCAGCTTTGCACGGAAGGGAATACCCACCTTCTTCATCTTGCAGTAAGTAATATCGTCTTAAATGCATGCAAATATTCGAATAATAAACCCGTAAGCATCAGACTAAGCACGGAGAACGACAGAATCATAATCGCTGTCAAGGACCAGGGTATTGGAATACCGGAGATAGAACAACAGCACATCTTTGAGCCGTTTTTCCGCGCCTCTAATACAAACGACTTCGAAGGTTATGGAATAGGGCTTCCGCTTACCCTGAATATCGTCAGAATCCATAAAGGTTCCATAGGCATTCGTTCAGAAGAGAAAGTCGGTACTGAGATGATGATTTTACTGCCAATTGTCTCTTGAATTAGAAAATCAAAGCTTATGCGCTAGGCATTTTCTAATAGTTTTCTAATATCTATTAATAAATTCCCTTAAAAGGGTGACTAATGTGGAGTTCCGAAGTTTGAAACTCAATTTTTGCATTAGTAGCATCCAGGATTTCTAATGAAAGTCTAATTTTTGTCTTAAAAGATCTTAATAAGACCTGTATAGTATTGTATCAGAAAAACAAATTATTCTGATTATGAAAACAATACTTATTCCTACCGATTTTAGCAGCAGCGCATTTAACTGTATTCCTTCTCTATGCGCACAGTTTAAGAATGAAGAATTGAATTTTGTGTTCATTCATCTTTTCAAGCTTTCTGATTCCATTAATGATCTTTTACTTCTGAGCAGAAGGAGTAGGGAGTACGAGTATGTAAGCGAAGAGTTCTATGCGCAATGTGAGCAGGTGAAGGCTGAAAACAAGTCCATAAAATCGATAAAAATAGAATTTTTCTACGGCAGCACACTAAGCAGCTTCAAGAACTTTATCGGGGCCAATCAGATAGATCACATTCTTCATCCCGCAGATTGTTCTGTTTCTAGCTTAAACAAGTCTAGCATTGATCCTGCAATTCTGATCGATCGCTGCAGTGTTCCATTGCTAAGGGGACAGAAAAGCATATTTGTTGAAGATCTCGCTTACGCCGATGCTCCCACCAAATCGGTGCCTGTTCTATCAGATGTTTCACTATAAGCCTGGAATCATGCTACTTAGAAAAAATATCCCCATCAGTTATATTTTCGGTAAAATCCGGAAGGAGATGATCATGGTAACGGTATATGCCGTGCTGATCGCCATTGGTTATAACAGTTTTCATTTTACAAGGCTTTCTATCCCCATTGCGGTACCAACGATGTTGGGCACGGTGATATCCCTGCTGCTGGCATTTAAATCAAATCAGGCCTACGACCGTTGGTGGGAAGCCAGAACAATCTGGGGAGCTATCGTAAATGACTCCCGAAGTCTTACCAGGCAGCTGCTTACCTTTATTGATACGCATGGTGGCTCTGCGGAACAAAAGCAGTTTTGTGAACGGATGGCGAAGCGACAAATTGCGTGGAGCTATACTTTGAGCAGGCATCTGAGGGGGCAAAATCCCCTTGAAGGTATCGAACATTTCATTTCAGGTCATGATATGGACTACCTTAAAAGATACGCCAATGCTCCGCTCGGGCTGCTCGAACTGCAGGGATCAGACCTTCGCAACGCTTATAAACTCGGCTGGATCAACGAATATCAGCAGGTGGAAATAGACAGGACACTTACCCGCTTCTCAAATCATATGGGTGGTTGTGAGCGCATCAAGAATACGATATTTCCTGCCACTTACGGGGTTTACATCCATTTTGCCCTCTTACTTTTTGTGATCCTCCTGCCTTTCGGATTGATTGAATTCTTCGGAATTATTGAGATCCCACTGGTACTGGCCATCTCTTCTTCCTTCTTCCTGATCGAAAAGATGGCTATTCATCTTCAGGATCCGTTTGAAAACAGGCCTACCGATACGCCTACTACAACGATTTCCCGGACGATTGACCGTGACATTATGCAAATGTTGAAGGAGAACTACCGGGCTGAAGAAAAACGCTCGGCAGGCGCTAAAATCTTCTACATACTATAGAACTCCACAGTATACGTCAAACAGGCGATTTGTTGCATATCAGATTACCGATATGGAGCAGATCGCCTTTCTATGTTGGTACTGATCATCTGGTGAAAGTTTCAATTATACAACATGCGCCTTTTATGCCGATATTGGCATCATAAAGACGACCTATCACTATGTCCTACTGCCGTGCTATCGAATCAATGCTCGAAGACAGAAAAGCTCTTCACAAAGCCTATCATGACCTGCAATATGGTTTTCCTATCAACAGCGATAATGAACTCTTTTGCAGGTTGATTCTGGAGATTAATCAGGCAGGTTTAAGCTGGGAAACCATTCTTAAAAAGCAGGAATCATTTAGGGAAGCCTACGATAATTTTGATATCAGCAAGGTTGCTGCTTATGGAGAAGCGGACAGGGAGAGGTTGCTTTCTGATCCGGGGATCATCAGAAATCGTCTAAAGATCAATGCAGCGATAGAGAATGCAAAGACCATCCAGGTGCTGCAGCAAGAATATGGCTCTTTTCAAAACTGGCTGAACCATCATCATCCCAAAACAAAAGAAGAGTGGATAAAGCTCTTCAAGAAGACTTTCAGATTTACAGGCGGAGAGATTGTAAATGAATTTCTGACCAGCATCGGTATGTTGAAGGGCGCACATACCGAGGATTGTCCTGTATATAAAGAGGTGCTCCGTACCAATCCTCTCTGGCTGAACCAAGCCTGAGAAGAACTATTCTGCCGCCGGTTCATAACAGCAAAGTGTAGCTCAAAAATTGGAGCTACATTTGTATTTTCTTACCTTTCGGCCTCTGTCGGAAGTTTCGACAAACATGCTACCAATTAGGAAACCATGAAGACTTGGGGATTTACGGTTGTTTTTATTTTTATTTTTCTTTTCGCAAAAGCACAAGCGCCTTTTTCACATCTGAACATCGAGAAGGGCTTATCGAATAACTCCGTTAATGCGGTCTACAAGGATCGTTACGGCTTTATGTGGTTCGGAACAGACGATGGACTCAACCGCTACGATGGCTTTACCTTCAATGTTTTTAAGAGCAATATCAAAGAACAGGAGAGTCTGATCCATAACCGCATCGGTTCACTTGCTGGAGATCATACAGGCGCAATCTGGATAGGTACCAGTCGCGGCTTATCCGTTTTCAACCATTATACGTCCAAATTCAACACCCCCACCTTTAATTACGCCGGCAAGAGAGTTCGTGCAACAGATCCGGTTAATACGATTAAATCAGATCTGAAGGGAAACGTCTTTGTCGGGGTTCAGAACAGAGGACTATTGGTTCTGCAATCGTCAGGGGAACTTAGGCCCGTCATCTTCAAAGATGGTCGTGGGAAATCTGTTCCCTATCATGCCTCGGGGATTGCTTTTTCGTCAAATGAGACCTGGGTAGTTACAAACCTCGGTTTGTGTGTTTACAGTAACGCTACCGGTAAAATGCGTTTAGTAACCAAGGCTATACGCCGGGCAAATTGCATGGTGGCAAAGGACGGCATCCTCTGGATCGGTAATGATAGCGGCCTTTTCAAATATAGGCTGCATGCAGGCGATCCAAATGGCTTAACTCGTGAAAAGGTAAATCTTTCGGCCTCGAGAGTGATGGATCTCAGCTTTCAGGGGCAGCAGCTTTGGATTGCAACAGATGGAGGAGGAGTAGATATCCTGGATAGCAAAACCGGCAAACAGAATAAGATCATAAGCACTCCTGATGGAAATGCCTTAAGCAGCAACGCTGTCATGTCGATCTACCGGGATGATGAAGATCGCGTCTGGCTGGGAACCCTCCGTGGAGGTATAAACGTGCTTGACCAGAAAAAAAACAAGTTCAGGAAGGTTTCGCATTTACCCAACAGCCAAAACAGTCTGATAAGTGATTTTGTGCTTTCCTTCTGCGAAGACAGGGATGGGAGCGTCTGGGTAGGTACCGACGGGGCAGGCATCTCCGTTTGGAATCGGAGAACAAATACGTTTCGAAATTACACACACCGGGGAAACCAGCCTGAATCCGTCAGCAATAATAATATAACCAGCATTATCCGTGATGATGATGATGTGATATGGGTGGCTACTTTTGGTGGTGGCATCAACAAATACGATAAGCGGAGCGGTACCTTCACGCGCTTTGCATGTATCAACAACGGGCAGGAGGATAAGAACGTCTGGAAGCTTTTTAAAGATTCCAGGAACAACATTTGGGCTGGCACATCTTTCGGGAGCGAAGCAACTTATAAGTTTAACCGGAAGACGCAAAAGTTCGAACCTTTCGACTCCAGGTTCAAATACGTAACCAGCTTTGGTGAAGATAAGGCCGGCAATGTGTGGCTGGGAACAGAACGTGGCCAGCTCGTCAGGATTGATGAACACACCGGAAATCACCGGATTTACAATCTGAAAAATCAGATCAGATCAATCGTGTGTGACCGCGCAGGAAACCTTTGGGTAGGAGTGCAATACACGGGGCTGGTTAAGTTTGATCACCATAACAACGGAAAGTTCTCCGTGATGACCGAGGCAGAGGGCCTTTGCAATAACAGCGTTTTCAATATTCAGGAAGACGAGGCGGGCAATTTATGGATGAGTACCTTTAATGGTATTTCTAAATGGGACCAGACCAGCAACCGATTTATTAATTTTTACGAAGAGGATGGTTTACAAAGCAATCAGTTTTCCTTCAACGCTTCTCTGAAACTTCGTTCCGGAGAGATCCTGTTTGGCGGGATCAAGGGCTTCAATATATTTTCACCGGCGGATGTCGTTCGGGAATACAGTCCCTCAAAGGTACAGATCACGGGAATTCGCATTAATAATATTCCGATCCAGCAGGATGCTGGTTTCGAGAAAGAAGCGAGTATTTATTCCATATCAGAATTGGTGCTGCCCTACGATAAGGCGGTTCTTTCCATAGATTATACCACGCCCGAATACTCCGGCACAGACCGGATATTATACAAGTACTTTCTTGAGGGCTGGGATAATATCTGGAACAACTCAGGGAAAGCGCGTACTGCAAATTACTCGCAATTATGGGAAGGTAATTACATCCTGAGGATCAAATCAACTGATGAAGATGGTTTGTGGACCAACGCCGAAAAGATCCTGAGAATTAAAGTGCTGCCGCCCTGGTACAGATCCTGGTGGGCATATATGCTCTACGTTGCCGCCTTTTTCAGCCTGATCTACTTCTACATCGGCTATCACCTGCGACAGTCGCAGCTCCGATATGAAATCCAGTCGGCAAACCTCAACACACAGAAGGAGCGGGAGCTCAACGAGAAAAAGATCTCATTTTTTACGCATATCGCTCATGAATTCCGTACACCGCTCACGCTGATCATGAATCCCGTGAAAGAACTTCTGAGCTCAGATAACAAGAAAGTCAATGTTGATGACATGGCGGGCGTGTTTAGAAATGCCAAACGTCTTTTGAGCCTCGTTGATCAGCTGCTGCTTTTTGGAAAGGCAGAGGGTGAAGATGATAAGCTGAAGATAGCCTCCTTTAATATTCATGATCTTTGCCACGAGGTATTTCTATGTTTCAGTAACCAGGCAAGCTCAAAGAAGATCCACTATACCTTCAATTGCGACAACAAGGATCTGGAAATTTATGGCGACAGGCAGAAGGTTGAAATAGCCATTTTCAATTTGGTATCTAATGCATTTAAATACACTTCTGCCGGGGGGAGTGTTACGCTCAGCTTGAAAGAAACGGCGGGAGAACTGTTGATCGAGGTGGGAGATACCGGCAGGGGGATCGCTCCGCAAATCGGAGAGCAGATTTTTGAAAGGTTCTACCAGGTTACTCAACCTGAAAAAGGATATCGGAATGGTTTCGGAATAGGGCTTTATCTGGTGAAAAAGTTTGTATCTGCACATAAGGGAAGCGTGAGCTATGCCAGCACAATTGGCGAAGGCTCAACTTTTAGTATTGTTCTTCTGAAAGGCCATGCTCACTTTGGTCAGATCGACTTGTCACCTGTGCCAGAACCGGTACAGGAGAGGGGCATTGTGCTCGAGGAGACCATTCTCGAAGATCAGTCCCCGCTTGGTCGCAACCAGTTGGAGTTGACGGATATTGAACTACAGGTGTCTGAGCGTTTGTCGCTCCTCATCGTAGACGACAACCCCGAAATCCGCAGCTACATCAGAAAGACTTTCATGCAGTCTTATAACGTTTTGGAAGCGGCGGACGGCGTGGAAGCATTACGTATGGCAGAACGCTATACTCCTGATATGATCATCAGTGACATTTCCATGCCAGAGATGACAGGGATTGAACTTTGCCAGAAGATCAAGGAAAATGCAACTCTCAGCCATATTCCGGTAATCCTTCTTACCTCGGCTACATCAGATGAAGCAAAACTGAAAGGACTCGAAACAGGTGCGGCAGATTATATTACCAAGCCTTTTGAGCGGGACATGCTTGTAGCGAGAGTGGCCAACATCTTGAAAAGCCGGAACAACTTGCAACAGTATTTTTATAACCATATAACCCTGCAGTCTGATAACCTGAAGATTTCACCTGAATACCGTGATTTTTTAAACAGATGCATAGCAGTCATAGAGGCACACTTGCAGGACCCCTCGTTTAGTGCCCGGGCCTTTGCTGAAGAACTGGGGATGAGCCATTCAAACCTATATAAGCGCGTGAAATCGATATCGGGCAAGTCTGTCAGTGAGTTCATACGTTATGTGCGACTTCGTAAGGCGGCAGAACTGATGATCAATTCAGACTGTAATGTTAGTCAGGCCTCATTCGAAGCTGGTTTCAATGATATTAAATATTTCCGGGAGCAGTTTACCAAGCTTTTCGGACTGAAGCCTTCCGAGTACATCAAGAAATACAGGAAGTCATTTCATGAATCTTATAAATTAAATAAGAGAATTATCGAAATATCGGAAACTTAGTCCAGGTGCGGATTTCCCCTGCTTTATTACGAATTTGCCCCTCTTGAATCTTATTTGATCACACTTAACTTTGCTAAGTTAAAACTAATCAACAGCACAGGCTATGCCCGTGAATTCGTGTCATCTATCAAACCATACAATCTATAACTACAATTATGAAACGACAGATACCTGATGTCCTTGTCCTTTATGGAAAGAGGAACAAGATCTTATTTTCTTTAGCGCTCCTGCTGATGCTATCAACCAGCGTTCTGGCAATAGGAAGCGGCAAATCCTTAGTGTTAACCGGACAGGGGATCCCGGTTAGCGGTAAAGTCACCGATGAGAGCGGAGCTCCCTTACCGGGTGTAAGTATCCTCGTCAAAGGTGCGACCGGCGGAGCCTCTACCGACGCCAATGGTATGTACAGGCTGAATGTTCCTTCGGGCACCAGCGTATTAACCTTTTCGTTTATCGGATATGTAACGCGGGAACTTCCTGTACGCAATCAAGGTGTGATCAACGTACAGCTGCAACCTGAGTCCAAATCCCTGAACGAGGTTGTCGTGGTAGGCTACGGTACTCAGAAACGAGCAACGCTTACAGGTTCCGTTTCGGAGGTGAAAGGTGCTGAATTAGTAAAGAGCCCTCAGCCCAACCTGTCGAACTCTCTGGCCGGACGCTTTTCGGGCGTCATCGCTACTAACCGGGGCGGCGAACCCGGCTATGATGCTTCTGAAATACGCATCAGAGGAATCTCGACCACCGGGAACAAAGACGTTCTCGTTGTTGTAGACGGTGTTCCGGGGCAGATAGGCGGCTTCGAACGACTAGATCCCAATGATATCGAGAGTGTAACCGTCCTGAAAGATGCTTCCGCGTCTGTTTACGGAAGCAGGGCAGCAAACGGTGTAATCCTGGTCACAACCAAGCGGGGTACTGCCGGGAAGCCTTCAGTGTCATACAGCTTCAATCAGGGCTTTTCTTCGCCCACGCGTCTTCCGGAAATGGCTGATGCAGCCACCTATGCGGCTATTGTAAATGAAATTAATTACTACAATAATCCCGGCGGCGGCATGAATCAGTTCTACACGGAAGAGCAGATTGCGCGTTTCCGTGACGGATCTGATCCGACAAACTACCCAAACACCGACTGGATCAAGACGACTCTGAGAAGTTCGGCTCCGCAAAATCAGCATAATCTTTCTGTTAACGGCGGTACTGACAATACGAAATACTTCATGTCTCTCGGTACTATCAATCAGGAGGGTATTTACAAAGAAGGGGCTACCAAATACAAACAATACAACCTGCGGTCCAATATAGATGCCAATATCACCGACGACTTCAAAATCGGCCTCTCTTTATCAGGTCGCCAGGAAGACAGACGCTTCCCGACCGCTGGCGCGGGTGATATTTTCAGGTCGATATACCGTGCTTACCCCACGGTGATTGCCACCTATCCCAATGGATACCCCTCAACAGGGATCGAAAATAATAACCCCGTTATGATGGTAACAGATGCAGGCGGACTGATCAAAAACCCTCGCTTATTTTTCAATGGGATCTTACGTGCAAGCTATGCGATTCCGTTTGTAAGCGGACTATCCGTGGATGGATTCTATGCGCTTGATAAGAGCCAGTTTTCTCAACGGAGCTTTACTACCCCTTATCTGGTTTATTCCTACAACAGCACCACCGATGCTTACTCATCCAGAACGGTAGGGGAGCCCAGGGCCGCACTAACGCAGATGCAGGAAAATTCAACCCTGTCGACAGCCAACCTGAAGCTGAACTATCAAAAGACGTTTAATGGCCATAGTGTAAACAGTTTCGTGGCTTACGAGCAGAGTGAGAGAACGCTTGAACACTTTGAAGCAGGTCGTCGTAACTTCCCCACAACCCTAACGCCTGAGCTCTCTCAGGGAGGTACCGATCCTACAGACCGCACCAACTCAGGATTTAGCTGGAGAGAGAGCCGCGTCAGCTTTATCGGTCGCGCGAATTATAACTATCAGCAGAAATACCTGGCCGAAGTGCAGCTACGTGTGGACGGCTCTTCTATTTTTCCACGCGATAACAGATACGGCTATTTCCCGGGTGTATCCGCAGGTTGGAGGATATCCGAAGAGGGCTGGTTTAAAGAGCGCATCAGATTCGTGAATGACCTTAAATTCAGGGCTTCATATGGCCAGCTTGGTGGAGATAATGTAGGCAGAAACCAGTTTATCAACAACTACTCTTTTAATAACCAATATACGCTCGGAACAGGCGTTTACCCTGGTCTCGATCTCGTCAAACTTGCCAACACGGCTATCACCTGGGAGAAATCCACGAAAACAGATGTCGGTCTGAATGCCACATTGTTCAAGGATATCAGTCTCGAGTTTATTTATTTCAACGAGAAGAGAACAGATATCCTGATGGCCCGTAATGCATCAGTGCCAGGCCTGACCGGTATTGTGAATCCTTTTGATGCCGACCCTCTCGTACCTTCAGAGAATATCGGCCGTGTAGATAACAAAGGGGTGGAAGCCACCCTGGGATACACGCATCGCGGGGACTTCACTTATGGTATTTCCGGAAATATCACCTACGCGAAGAGCGAGGTGCGCTTTAGGGATGAATCTCCGGCGGTATTAGATCATCAACGTCAGACTGGAAGACCCCTGGATACCTACCTGCTGTATGAATCATTAGGTATTTTCAGAACCCAGGAAGAGCTGAATGCCTATCCTCACGTTCCTGGAGCTCAGGTAGGCGATCTGAAGTACCGCGACTTTAACAATGATGGGAAGATTACCGCAGATGACCAGATCAGAACGGACTTCAGCAATATACCACAGATTACCTATGGTATCAACCTGAATGCGGGTTATAAGAACTTCGATCTTTCAGCTGTGTTCTCCGGACAGGGCCGCGTCAGACAGTATGTGCTTACAGAAGCCGGAACGGTAGGGAACTTTTACAGTACATGGGCCGACAATAGATGGAGCCCGTCCAATACCACTGGAACTTATCCCCGTGTGCCCGAACGCGCTTCTGCTGCCATCAGCGGCGGTCTTTACCGCAACGACTTTTGGTTGTTTAACACCGCTTTCTTCCGCCTGAAAAACATCGAACTGGGATATACGCTTCCGAAAGCTGCCCTCGATAAGATTAAGATGCAGGGAATCCGCGTCTACGCAAGTGCCTTCAACGTCTTTACAGTGAGTAAAGTCAAAGATTTTGACCCTGAAGGAAGTCAGGAAAGCGGACAGTTCTATCCTCAGCAAAGAATCATCAACCTGGGTGTTAACGTTAAATTTTAATGAATTATGAAATCTACAAAAGGATTACGATCCTCCCTTTATATATCCTTGCTGGCTGTTTCTATAGCATCTTGCAAGAATGACTTTTTAGATGTCACACCGACAGACCGTGTGACGGATGCCGCGATCGTCGGAGATTCTACGCTTTTTGAATCTTTCGTCATCAACCGTTATCTGGGAGCAAGAATAACAGATAAGGAGGCCGAAGGAACGCTTCCAGGCTTCGGACGTGGGTTCGAATATGCCATGTGGAGCTCTCTGACCGACGAGTCTCTCTACAATAATGATGATAATACCTGGTTGGTTCAGAGAGGGCAGTTGTCCCCTGAGAATACTGGTATCGCAGGGACGCTCTGGTCCCGGAGCTACAGAAGCATCCGCGAGGTAAACTATGCATTGGCTAATGTGGACAAGGTACAGATGAGTGCAGCGCATAAAGACCGTTTGATTGCCGAGCTGAAGTTTATCCGCGCATTCCGTTACCACGATCTCATCAGAAACTATGGAGGAGTACCGCTGATTGGCGATAAGGTCTACAACCTGGAAGATGATTTCTCAGATCCAGCATTGTACAAGCGGGCTACTATCACCGAATGTATTAACTATGCGGTCTCACAACTTGACGAAGCTGCTGCGGTATTGCCTCTGGCAAATAGCACCAGCTGGCTCAACGGGCGCGCTACCAAGGGCGCTGCTTTGGCCCTCAAGTCGCGTCTTCTCCTGTATGCCGCCAGTCCCCTCTACAACTCCGGCTCATGGGAACAGGCAGCCGCTGCCGCTAAAGCAGTCATGGATCTGAATCGCTATGGCCTGCATTCCAACTATCAGAACCTTTTCATCAATCCTGGTAATAGTAATGAAGTAATCTTCGCACGCTATTATACGATCGGTTCACGCCACGTACCCATGGAAATAGCGAATGGCCCTAACGGCTATGATGGCTGGGGTGGTAACCTGCCCATGCAGAACTTAGTTGATGCATACGAAACCACTGCGGGACTTTCTATCACGGATCCTGCCTCTGGATACGACCCGCAAAATCCATACGCCAACCGTGATCCGAGACTGACGGCAACCGTATTGTACAACGGAGCGCCTTATCGTGGCCGGAACCTGGAAACCTTCGTACCAGGTGGCCAGGATAGTAAAGATGGGCCCTCAAACTGGAATACTTCCAAAACAGGTTATTACCTTCGGAAATTCGTTGACGAGAGCATGCCCATAAATAATCCATGGAATGTAGCGGGACTGCAGCCCTGGATATATTTCCGCTATGCTGAAATTCTGCTCAACTATGCTGAAGCGCAGAACGAAGCTGTAGGTCCTGATCAGACTGTATATGCAGCTATCAATGCCATTCGCGGACGTACAGGCGTATCCCTGCCAGCGCTCCCTGCGGGGCTCACTAAAGAACAGATGAGGCAGCGCATTATTCGCGAACGTCAGGTTGAACTGGCCTTTGAGGAGCATCGATTCTATGATGTTCGTCGATGGAAGATCGCAGATGTAACCGAGAATGTTCCCGTTTATGGTATCACGATCACCAAGCAAGCGAATGGAACGCTACGTTATGAAAGAAAGATAGCACTGGAGGGTAGGGCATTCCTGCCACAACACTACTGGCTTCCTATCCCGAGAGCGGAGATCCAGGCTTCCAACAATCAGCTTGTTCAGAATCCGAATTACTAAAGCTGCCCGGTTAAACAAAGAGAGGCTCTGCATTGCAGAGCCTCTCTTGTTATTTTACACCAATCCACCAATGCTTAAATTGTTGATCTTCGTCGTCAAGATTAACTATTTCTCCAATCATGGGGGTAAGGAGGGATTGTCCTGAAGCTTTGTTGAGCTCAGTCAATTTGGAGAGCGGTTCATACCAGGCGTGGAGGGCCAGCGCAAACTTGCCCGAGTGAACCGGTAATATCCGTCGGGCTCCAAGTTCTCTTCCTGCACGCAATACTTCCTCAGGCATCATATGGATATATTTCCAGGCTATATTGTATTGTCCATTTTCCAATATGGCCAGGTCAAAGCCACCAAACTTCTTTCCAATTTCTTTGAAATGTTCATCATAGCCACTATCGCCGCCTAAAAAGATCTTCTTTGATGGCGTTTCCAGTACATAAGAGGTCCAGAGTGTATTATTCGAAAAGAGGCTCCTTCCAGAGAAATGCCGTGCAGGAGTAAAGTGCATGGTTATATCTTCGTCCAGAGCAACCTGATCTCCCCAGTCTTTTTCAATCAGCTGCTCCGGTTCATACCCCCAAGTCTCAAAATGGGCGCCCACACCTAATGCGCAGATCACTTTTCCCACCCGGCCTTTCAGCTCCCTGATTGTTTCGTAATCAAGATGGTCATAGTGATCGTGGGTGATGACCAGATAGTCAATGTACGGAAGATCTTTGGTTGTATAGGATGCCGAGCCCTTGAAGGCTTTGTTCGTGAGATTAAATGGCGCAGCATAATCCTTAAGTACCGGATCTACCAGAATACTTTTTCCGTCTATCTGCATCCAGTAGGAGGAATGCCCGAACCAAACCAGCGCATTCGCCTCTTTCGGAATATGTTTCAGGTCTGTTCGTATAAACGGGATGCTGTCTTCCGGCGCAACATGTTCCTTCTGCCCGAAAAAGAAGTTATACAGCACGGTTGGGTAACTATGGCTTTCTGTGAGTGCTGGCGTGGGACTTAGATTCTGAAATTTTCCCTCCCGGTAACTGGGTGATTTTTGGATCAGCTCCAAACGCGCGCCCGCAGGTCTCGCTCCAAAAACATCTCTGCTAAGAATAATCACAGCAAGGATAGCGACCGCTATCAGGACGAAAAGTATGATCAGCATTATCTTCTTCATTTATAAATGCATTCGCGAGGATATCGCGGAATGCGGCTGCAAAAATGCTTTAATTTTTCGTGCGTGACAACGAGTTCGAAAGAAAAGACAGTTGGCTGTCATTTCAGCGTTCCGGTATGATCGTCTAATACAGGCCAGGTCCGGATTTACGCACAAAAGTTCCCGTTCCTGTGCATCTGCCGATATTGATGCAAACACCGCTGTGCTTATCTTGTTATAGTGCTGTATTTCAAATAATCACGATAGAATATGACTTCTGCCTATAACCTGGAAAGATTCGTCAGCGCCCAGGAAAACGACTATGAATCCGCTCTTTCTGAGATCACCAACGGTCGTAAACGCAGCCACTGGATGTGGTACATCTTCCCTCAGATCCAGGGTCTCGGATTCAGTCAGACCTCCCGTTTTTACGCCTTGAAGGATCTTCAGGAAGCCGAAGCTTTTCTAGACCACGAAGTCCTGGGGAGCAGATTATTGCGCATTACGAGCGAATTGCTTCAGTTGGAAGAAAGCGATGCCCACCAGATCTTTGGCTCTCCGGACGATCTGAAGCTCAAATCATCCATGACCTTGTTTGCTTCGGTCGACGGCGCAGATCCTGTATTTCAGGCGGTTCTGGATAAGTTTTTTAACGGGGCTAAGGATACTAAGACGCTGAGTTTGATTGGTCAGCAGAATCTATAAATGAAAAAAGGAAAGATCGCTTTCGCGTCTTTCCTTTTCGTGTCCGAGATGAGATTCGAACTCACACACCCGTACAGGCGCCACCCCCTCAAGGTGGTGCGTCTACCAATTTCGCCACCCGGACTTCTTAATGCTTGGTGCCCGAGGAGAGACTCGAACTCTCAAGGGACAATTCCCAACGGCTTCTGAGACCGCAACGTTTACCAATTTCGCCACCCGGGCATTAAGGAGAGCAAATATAGGACGTTGATTTAAAAGTGCAATGCTTTTCTATAAAAAGATTACTGGCCAGGAGCTGACTGCTTGTCTCATAGGCTAATAAATTTTCATCTTCGCACAGTAGCCCTCTCCCGGAGCCCTTGTCGTCTGTCACAGCATTGTTAATCCCTAAGATAACATGCTATAGTATGATGGGAATTTTGTACAAGAAAGAACCAATGCTTGCATTTAATTTTGAAGACTGATAATTGTAACCTGAATATCAGTTAACCTAATTAAGAAACAAGATTAAATTATAGATGAGGAATTTTATTTACTTGTGTTGTGCATTCTTGATATGGTGCGGAAGCCCGGCATCTGCAGCGTTGCCAACGTCTCAGAAGGAAAATATTGATATTGTCATTCAAAAAAATGCACATCAGCGTATTCAGTTTGGTGCCAGAAAAGTTGCCGAAGCACTAAACGAAGCAGGGTATAAAACTAAAATTCAGCACCAGAATCACTTCCAGTCCCGGGCCAACACGATCCTGATCGCAGAAAAGAATACCCCTCAGGGCGCAAATCTTCTGAAGCTTGAAGGTTCAGGGAACAACAGTCTTAATCATAAGGAAGGCTTTTTGCTGAACTCACATCAAAACAATAAGGCAGTCATCGTCGGAGCCGACGCTACCGGTGCACTTTATGGCTGTCTGGAGCTTATCGAGCAAATTGCCGGATCTTCAAAATTGCCTCAATCTCTTAGCCTGAGCGACCACCCCGAAATGGTTTTGAGAGGTACCAGCATCGGTATGCAGAAGCCTACTGAGCTTCCCGGAAGAGGCATGTACGAGTACCCATACACACCCGAGGATTTTCCATGGTTCTATGATAAGTCGCTCTGGATCAAATATCTTGATATGATGGTGGAGAACCGCTACAATTCTCTTTATCTCTGGAATGGTCATCCTTTTTCTTCATTGGTGAAAGTAAAGGAATATCCCTATGCACTTGAAGTGTCTGAAGAGACCTTTAAAAAGAACGAAGAGGTTTTTCGCTTTCTGACGGAGGAGGCAGACAAGCGTGGTATCTGGGTGATTCAGATGTTCTACAATATTATCATTCCAAAGCCTTTTGCAGAGAAGCATGGTCTTGCCACCCAAGATCGTAACCGTCCCATTATCCCCATCATTGCTGATTATACGCGCAAATCTATCGCGGCCTTCGTGGAGAAATATCCCAACGTAGGTTTGCTTGTAACGCTCGGTGAAGCTATGGAAGGAACTGGTCAGGATGACGTTGACTGGTTTACTGAAACCATCATCCCCGGCGTGAAGGATGGCCTACGCGCATTAAAAACAGACATGCAGCCGCCTATCGTGCTTCGTGCACATGATACAGATGCCCCAAGGGTTATGAAAGAATCATTGCCCATCTACAAGAACCTGTATACGATGGCGAAGTTCAATGGCGAAGCCCTGACAACCTATACACCTCGCGGATCATGGGCAGAACTGCACCGGAGGCTCAGCCGCATCGGTACTGTCCACGTTCAAAACGTACACATCCTCGCGAATCTGGAGCCTTTCCGCTACGGTTCTGCTGACTTTATACAGAAGTCGGTTCAGGCCATGCATGATATATACGAGTCGAACGCTATTCACATCTATCCGCAGGCATCTTACTGGGATTGGCCATACGCAGCCGATAAGGCAAAAGATCGTCTCTATCAGGTTGACCGCGATGCAATATGGTATAAAGCCTGGGCCAGATATGCCTGGAACAGTCGCCGCGACCGCAATAATGAGGTTTCCTACTGGTCAGGCCAACTGGGAAATACCTTCGGTGCCGGTCAGAAGGCTGGTGAGAACATCCTGAAAGCATACGAAGAGACAGGAGAGATCGCACCAAAGCTGTTGCGCCGTTACGGTATTACCGACGGAAATCGCCAGACACTTACCCTGGGTATGACCATGACCCAGCTGATCAACCCTTTCCGCTATAATCTCTTCACCATGTTGTACGAGTCTGAAGCCCCGGAGGGTGAAATGATCATCGAGTACGCAGAGAAGGACTGGAATAAGCAGGCGCATATCGGTGAAACGCCTGTGCGGGTTGCAGATGAGGTGCTCGTACATGGAAGGAAAGCAATAGAAGCGATTGATGCTGCTTCTCAATCAGTAACCTTGAACAAAGATGAATTTGCCAGACTCAGGAACGACGTCTACAGCTATAACGAGCTTGCCGCTTTCTACTCCGCGAAGGTTCAGGCCGCTCTTTCCGTGTTGCGCTACAAATACTCAGAAGATATCGCAGACCTGGAGCGTGCGCTCCCGCTGCTTGAGAAGAGTGTAGTCCACTACAGAAAGCTGGCAGATCTTACAAAGGATACTTATCTCTATGCAAACAGTCTACAAACCAAACACCGAAAGATCCCTATGCGTGGGGTAGATGCCACTTATAAACACTGGGTAGAGGTGCTTCCGGTATATGAAAAAGAGCTTGCCCATTTCAGAAGAAGCATAGACTCGATGAAGAATCCTGCCGCCGCACAGGGAACCGCCAGGCTGACGGTCTACAGGAATGCTCCGGTCAAGCTGCTGAATTCCCGTCTCAAATTCTTTACGGTGCAGAAGGGAGCAAAGATCTATGCCGATACCAGCTTGCAGATTCAGGAATTTGCGCCTGAGATCGCCGGCTTAAAAGGTGTTCAGTTGTCGAAGAAGGATCAGGTGAAGAATGGTACCGCTATCGAGTTCAGCACAAGCCGGCCGGTAAAGGTCCTCGTAGGCTTCTATAATGAGAAACGCCCCGGTCTTCTCGGTCCTCCGGACCTGGAGCACGACGTGAGCGCTAATGATTTCGGGCAGTCTGAGATCAAGATAGCCAATGCCTTACTTGCAGGAACTTACGCACCGGTCAACGTCCACTCTTATTCTTTCCCTGTAGGGAAACATACACTGAAGCTGGCCAAAGGTGCCTGCGTGATTCTTGGATTTGTAGACGCAGGAGATCGCGTCCGCTTGTACGATGCAGGCATCGGCGTCAAGGGGAATAAGAAAGACATCGACTGGCTCTTTGAATAAAGAAGCTTAAACCGCGTTAAAAGATATACACACATATATGAACATAAGGATGAATAATATGCTTAAGTACTTTGGAGTCGCCTTTCTGGCCGTCTTGTTGGGGAAAGACGTATCCGCTCAAAGCAAAGCCCGTATATTAAACACAGATCAACTCAGGGAGTACACGCAGTATTTCAACTCGCTGGATAGTGAAGATGTTAAAAACTATGTGCCCAATGCACAAACGTTCGACTGGCTCTCTAAAAATGTGCCCTTATTTGAATGTCCTGATTCTGCCATGCAAAAGGTCTATTATTACCGCTGGTGGACTTTCAGGAAGCATCTTAAAGAAACTCCTGCTGGTTTCATCTTTACCGAATTTATCACGCCCGTAAAGCATGCCGGAAAATACAATGCGATCAGCAGTGGACTAGGTCACCAGGTCTATGAAGGCCGCTGGATTCATAATCCGGAATATATCAACCAGTATCTGGATTTCTGGTTGCTGAAAGACAAAACTTTCGCAGCGCCCAGATTCCATGCATTCAGCAGCTGGGTTGATGATGCAGTTTATAACCTGTATCTGGTAAACCAGGATAAAAACTACGTAAAACACATCCTGCCTGCCCTGACAGAAGATTATGCCGTCTGGGAAAACGAAAGGCAAGCTCCAAGCGGCCTGTTCTGGCAGTACGATGTGAAAGATGCGATGGAAGAATCTGTGAGCGGGGGACGTAAAGTGAAGAACAGACGTCCTTCTATCAACAGCTATATGTATGGTAATGCACTTGCAATAGCGAAGATGGCCGATCTTTTTGGTCAGGACAGCCTCAAAAACACCTACAACCGCAAGGCCGCATCCATTAAAAAACTGGTCGTAGACAGCCTTTGGGATAAAAACCGGAAATTCTTCAGCGCTAAGCTGGAAGTAGATGGCTCCCTGGCGCCTCGTGAGGCTATCGGCTTTATTCCATGGTATTTCAACCTGGCACCTGATACGAAAGAATTCGCCAAGGCCTGGCTTCAGGTAACTGATACAGCCGGTTTTGATGCGCCATGGGGACTTACTACTGCTGAACGCAGAGAACCTACCTTCCGTACTCGTGGTTCGGGTCACGGGTGTGAGTGGGACGGTGCTATCTGGCCATTTGCCACCACTCAAACCCTTAAAGGATTATCCAACTTTCTGACGAACTATAAGAAAACCAGCACCAGTTCTCCCGCTGTTTTCTTTGATGAAATGAAGCAGTATGCACTTTCTCATACGTTCAATGGAGAAATTTATCTGGGAGAGTATCAGGATGAGAAAACAGGTTACTGGCTGAAAGGCGACCACCCGAGAAGTCGTTTCTACAACCACTCAGGTTATTGCGACCTGATCATTAATGATCTCGTCGGACTGAAGCCTTCGGACGATAATATCCTGCGTATCCAGCCTTTGATCCCACAGAACCAGTGGGATTGGTTCTGTCTCGATAACGTGCTCTATCACGGAAAGATCATTACTGTCCTTTGGGATAAAACAGGTGAGAAATATGGAAAAGGAAAGGGATTTCGCGTGTTTGCTGATGGCAAACAGATCATGTATTCAGCAAAATTAAAAGAAGTTAAAGCTAAATTATAAAATGAAAAGGTACGCTAAGTTAAGTTTGATTCTGACCTTGATCGTAACGTGTTTCTACGTTACTACTGCTTCGGCTCAGGATTATTATAATGTTTTAAAGTACGGTGCAAAGAATGACAGCAGTAAGCTGGCTACAGAATCCATTAAGAAGGCCATCGCGGCGGCATCAAAGGCAGGCGGCGGTACCGTTTATTTTCCGGCAGGAAAATATCTCACCGGTCCCATCCACCTGAAGAGCAATATCACCATTTTCATTGACGCAGGAGCTGAGCTTCATTTCAGCGATAACTTCGACCACTATCTTCCTATGGTAAAAAGCCGTTGGGAAGGTACAGACGTAATGAACTTTTCACCTTTGTTCTATGCCATAGATGCAGAGAATATTGCCATCAAAGGCCGTGGTCTTATTGACGGTCATGGCAAGAAATGGTGGGCATATTCTGAGGTTCACGTAAAGAAGATTCCAACCTCTCGCTGGCAGGAAGAGTTCAAGCGTCTGAACAAAGATGTACTGGCTCCGGATCTTCCGGGCTGGATCGAGCGCGGATTTCTGCGTCCTCCTTTCATCCAGATGATGAACTGCAAAAACGTGCTGATCGAAGGTATAAAAATTCAAAACTCACCATTCTGGACCATCAATCCCCAGTATTGTGATAATGTAACCATTACCAAGGTGACGATTGATAATCCGCCTTCTCCAAATACCGATGGTATCAACCCTGAATCGTGCCGCAACGTACATATTTCAGACTGCCATATCAGTGTAGGCGACGATTGTATCACTATCAAATCCGGTAAAGACCGCTCAGGAAGAAAATCAAATGTTCCTGCAGAGAACCATACCATTACCAATTGCACCATGTTAAGAGGTCACGGTGGTGTAGTTATCGGAAGTGAGATGTCAGGCGGTGTGAAAAAGATCACCATTTCAAACTGCGTATTCGATGGTACTGACCGTGGTTTACGTATCAAAACTGCCCGTGGAAGGGGAGGTGTAGTAGAGGATATCCGCGTAGATAACGTAATCATGAAGAACATCCGTGATCAGGCAATCGTTCTCGACATGCAGTACGCTAAAACTACTGTAGAGCCGGTATCTGAACGTACTCCTGCTTTCCGCAATATTCATTTCAGCAATATTACTGCGCAGGGCAACCAGGCAGCCTACCTGAATGGTCTGGAGGAAATGCCGATTGAAAATATCTCCTTCAACGATATCAACATGGATGTAAAAACCGGATTTGTCGTGAAGATGTCTAAAGACATTGAGTTTCACAACGTTCGCATTAACGCCCAGAAGGGCGCGGTTGTACAGGCAGAAAATGTTGTCGGCCTGGAACTCAATGGCGTTAAATCACAGAAGCCAGTTGCCGGTGAGGCCGTTGTTGAACTCAACAACGTGGAAGACGTGTTCATCCATAACGCCTTTCCAGCAAAGGGAACAGATGTTTACCTGAAAGCAAAAGGTGCGAAAACAAACGGTGTCGTAGGTAAAGCAAACCACTTCGGAAACGTGAAGACGGTTGTCACCCAGGAATCTGATGTGAAGGAAAAAATAAAGTTAGATTAATGATAAAATATCCGCGTTTAGCGCTCAGTTTTGTGTTTGCAGGCCTGTCCTTTGGCAACCTGCAGGCACAAGACCTTAAATTGTGGTATAACCAGCCAGCACAGCAGTGGACCGATGCGCTCCCTCTGGGCAATGGCCGTATAGGGGCCATGGTCTTTGGTGGTGTAAACCAGGAGCATATTCAGTTCAATGAGGAAACACTCTGGACCGGATCACCCAGAGAGTACAACATGCCCGACGGGGCGAAGTACCTGAATGAAATACGTCAGTTGCTGTTTGCCGGCAAGCAGCGTCAGGCAGAAGAACTTGCCGCCAGGCATTTTATGGGCCTGAAGTCGAAAGAAGAAGAAAGGGCTCCCTGGTTAGCAAAAGTCAGAGACCTGAAAAAGCTTAAAGAGGATCCTTCATCTGCAAGTATTAACGATCGCAACTGGAAAACCATTCAGCTGCCAGCCATAAACGGATGGGAAACCGTTGGACTGGAAGGGGTCGACGGTGCCGTATGGCTTCGGAATTCATTCGTTCTCCCGGATAGCTGGATAGGAAAGGACCTGGTCTTCGACCTTGGCAAGATACGTGATCACGATTTTACATATGTCAACGGCCAGCTTGTGGGAACAACCGACAATGCCTCCGATGGCAGGAGATATGTGGTGGCCGCCGGCAAGCTGCGCAAAGGGCTTAACCATATTTCCATTCAGGTGCTAAACTACTTCGACAAAGGCGGACTGGTCGGCTATAAAGACGTTACTCGTCCCCTTATGGTCTATCCCCAGGGTGCATCCGAGGCTCAGGCCCTTAAGCTGAGCAAGACCTGGAAATACAAGATCCAGGATGATAATCCGCCACTCGTGGGGGCTTATCAGGCCAGCTACCAGCCATTCGGCGATATCATGCTGACGTTCCCTGCTTCCCGGAGCAAAGCTTCCGCTTACAAACGGGAGCTTGACCTCAGCACTGCGATCTCACGCACCACATACGTGTCTGATGGTGTTCGCTATACGCGTGAGTATTTTGTCAGCCAGCCTGACCAAGTTATCGTTGTTCGGTTGACAGCAGACAAAAAGAAATCCATATCCTTCCAGGCAGGCCTGAGAAGTTCTCATAAACAATCAGCCGTTCGCGTAACCGGCCCTAATTCGCTCAGCCTGGCTGTCCAGGTAAAAGATGGCGCCCTGAAAGGGGAGAGCATCTTAAAGGTACAGGCCACAGGCGGTAAAACAATAGCGAAGGATGGTCAGATCGCAGTGAGCAAAGCCGATGAGGTGCTTATCTACCTTAGTGCTGCCACCAACTACAAGGACTACAAAGATGTATCCGGTAACCCCGCTGCGATTGCAAAAGCAGACATGGATAAGTTGGCGAAACGGAGCTATTCCGACCTTAGGGAGGCTCATTTAAAAGAGTACCAGCAATACTTCAACAGGTTGTCTGTTAACTTTGGATCCTCTCCGCAGAGCGCGCTGCCTACAGACCAGCGCATCGAGCAGTTTGCCCGCGATAATGACCTTGCTTTAGCAGCTTTATATCTGCAGTACGGAAGATATCTGCTCATCTCAACCTCCCGTCCCGGCACGCGTCCAGCCAACCTGCAGGGTATCTGGAACGATCTCCTAACACCGTCGTGGGGCAGCAAGTACACCACCAACATCAACCTGGAGATGAACTACTGGCCTGCTGAGGGACTGAATCTTTCCGAGATGCATGAGCCCCTTTTTGATATGATCAGCGAGCTCAGTGAAACTGGTGCTGAAACGGCAAAGAAATACTACAACGCCCCGGGATTCGTGGTACACCACAATACCGATATATGGAGAGGTACCGCACCGATCAACAACTCCAACCACGGCATCTGGGTAACTGGGGGAGCCTGGTTGAGTACGCACCTCTGGGAACACTATAATTTCAGCCAGGACAAGGAGTTTTTGAAAAATAAAGCCTATCCGCTGATGCGTCAGCTTGCTCTGTTCTTCAACTCCTACCTGGTTAAAGATCCGCAGACCGGATTTCTGGTCAGTGGACCTACCAACTCTCCCGAACAGGGCGGATTGGTTATGGGGACGGCGATGGACCACCAGATTATCCGCGACCTCTACAATGCATGCATCCGTGCTTCAGAGATCCTGAATACCGATGCAGAACTTCGCAAGGTTATGAAGAGCAACCGCGACCGACTGACACCAAATAAGATCGGTCGGTACGGACAGTTACAGGAGTGGACTGTAGATATTGACGATACCACCAACAAGCATCGTCATGTTTCCCATTTATGGGGAGTACACCCTGGTGCTGATATCACCTGGGATAAAGATCCTGAAATGATGAAGGCTGCCAGACAGTCGCTCATCTACAGAGGTGATGAAGGTACAGGATGGAGCCTGGCATGGAAGATTAACTTCTGGTCGCGCTTCAAAGACGGCAATCACGCTTGGAAAATGGTTCACATGCTGATCAGTCCTGCTGCAAAAGGTGGAGGTTCTTACGTCAACCTCTTCGACGCGCATCCGCCGTTCCAGATCGACGGGAACTTCGGAGGAGCCGCAGGAATAGCTGAAATGCTGCTTCAAAGTCACTCCGGCTATCTTGACCTGCTGCCTGCACTTCCCTCAGCACTTCGCGACGGGGAGATCAAAGGCTTGCGTGCCCGCGGAGGTTTCGAAGTCGACGTGAAATGGCAGAACGGCAAGCTGTCTGCTCTGGAGGTATTATCCACGGCCGGCAACAGCTGCACGATCAAATATCAGGGAAGGGAATTGACCTTTCCAACAGTACGCGGAAAACGATATACCATCAATGCCGCATTACAATTAATGAAATAATATGTACGATATACGAAGGTTTTTGCTCGTTCTATTTGCGGGCCTGTTTCTGAACCTGACTACAGAAGCCCAGGTTCGCAGGGAAATTTCCCTGAATGATGGCTGGCGCACTGTAGCTCACGACAAGGATCAGAATCTCTATAATGGTTTCGAGAGTGAAGGGTTTAAGGATGCCAGCTGGAAGCAGGTAGATGTTCCGCATAACTGGGACGCCTACGAGGGCTACAGAAGGTTGCTGAAAGGCAACCGGCACGGATATGCCTGGTACAGGAAGAACTTCAGCGTAAAAGCCAAAGGAAAGAACGATCGCTACTTTCTCTTCTTTGAAGGGGTAGGCTCCTATGCAACGGTATGGCTGAACGGAAAAAAAGTGGGCTATCATGCGGGTGGACGTACCACCTTTACACTGGACGTAACTTCAGCGATCCGCCTGAATGGCAACAATACCCTAGCAGTGCGCGCTGACCATCCTGATGAAATCCGTGATCTGCCCTGGGTAGACGGTGGAGGCTCAGAAGAACGGGGTTTCTCCGAAGGTTCACAACCCATGGGAATCTTCCGTCCGGTTCATCTGGTAGTTACCAACAATATCCGCATTGAGCCTTTCGGAGTGCATGCCTGGAATGACAATAAGATCTCAGCACGCTCTGCGCGGATCAACATGGCTGTAGAGGTGAAAAATTACGGCAATACGCCTAAGCAGCTCCGCATCGTGAACCGTATCGAGAACCGCGAAAGAAAAAAGGTTTTTGAAACAAGCACACAAAGGATGCTGCAGCCGGGAGTTACCGAAACTGTAAAAAATGAGAGTCCCGAGATCAAAGACCCTCATCTGTGGTCTATCGAAGATCCTTACCTGTACACCATCGTCACAGAGTTGGTAGACAATGGCAAGGTGGTCGACAGGCTGGAAACCCCTTACGGGATCCGCTGGATCAGCTGGCCAATCGGTCGCGCCTCAAACGACAAGCGTTTTTTTCTGAATGGCAAGCCGGTATTTATTAACGGAATCGCCGAATATGAACACCTTATCGGTGCAAGCCACGCCTTCAGCGCGGAGCAGATCCGCTCGAGGGTTATGCAGATGAAGGCCGCTGGATTCAACTCCTTCCGCGATGCCCATCAACCGCACAACCTCCGGTATCAGGAGCATTGGGACAAGATGGGCATTCTGCTGTGGACTCAGATGGCTGCACATATCTGGTTTGACAATCCTGAGTTTAAGAAAAATTTTAAAACCCTGATGAGGGACTGGGTAAAAGAGCGCAGAAACAGCCCTTCTGTTGTATTGTGGGGACTGGAAAACGAAAGTACACTGCCCGAAGAATTTGCCCGGGAATGCACAGAGATTATCAGAGAGATGGATCCGACAGCATCCTCCCAGCGTTTGGTAACTACCTGTAATGGTGGTCAGGGTACAGACTGGGATGTGCCTCAGAACTGGACAGGAACCTACGGTGGAGATCCGAAGCTCTATGGTGAAGATGTGAAGCGTCAGGTGCTTATCGGTGAGTATGGCGCATGGCGGACACTCGATCTGCATACAGAAGGGCCGTTTGATCAGAATGGCGTGTTCAGCGAAGACCGCATGACTCAGTTAATGGAGATGAAGGTTCGCCTGGCAGATTCTGTTAAGAACGAAGCATCAGGTCACTATTTCTGGCTCTTTACCTCGCATGATAATCCAGGCAGGGTACAGGGAGGCGAAGGCCTTCGCGAGCTCGACAGGATTGGTCCTGTTAACTACAAAGGCTTATTGACCCCTTGGGAAGAGCCCCTGGATGTTTATTACATGTTCAGATCCAATTATGCTCCCAAAGAGACCGATCCGATGGTATACATCGTATCGCATACCTGGGCAAACAGGTGGAAGTCGCCTGGCATCAAAGACAGCATCACCATCTATTCCAATTGCGATGAAGTGGAACTGTTTAACGATGTGAATGACGTCTCCCTTGGCAAAAGAACCAGAGGCGGAGTGGGTACACATTTCTCCTGGTCGAAAGCCGACATTCGTTACAATGTGCTCTACGCAGTAGGATATGTAAACGGGAAAGCAGTAGCACGCGATTATATCGTACTGAACCACCTGCCTCAGTCGCCGCGCTTTGAAGACTTCTTTCAGGGGGCGCAAAACCTGACTGCCGCCAAGAAGAATCTGAACTATCTCTACCGGGTAAACCTCGGTGGACCCGACTACAAAGATATCAACGGGAACGTTTGGCAAGCCGACAGGCAGCAAACGTCTGCAGATACCTGGGGATCAAACTCGTGGACGAAAGATTTTCCCGGAACACCGGCCTTCTTCGCCAGTCAGCGAAAAACACACGATCCGATAAAAGGAACCAAAGACTGGGCGCTGTTCCAGACCTTTAGATACGGAAGGGAGAAGCTCAATTTTGATTTCCCTGTGCCTGATGGCGAGTACACTGTTGAGCTCTATTTCAACGAGCCCTGGCTCGGTACAGGTGGCGGAATGGATTGTTCAGGCTTCAGGCTGTTTGATGTGGCGGTGAATGGCAAAACGGAGATCAGAAATCTGGACATCTGGAAAGAGGCCGGACATGATGGTGCCCTTAAAAAGACCTTGAAAGTGAAGGTACGCGGTGGTAGACTGAACATATCGTTCCCCAAAGTATTATCGGGGCAGGCCGTGATCTCAGCTATTGCCATTGCATCTGCCGATAAGAACATCAAGCCTGCGGGAGCCCCTGCCAGCCTGGTGCAGAACCTGAAAGCCCCATCCGACTGGTCATTAGAGACCTGGATGGATGCCGGAGACCGCCAGTACAATGGAGTAGAAAAGGTGGCCTTTACTTCCTTGCCGCCCGTATTGTACGGAGCAGACTGGATCAGAACCTCTGATAAAGGGGGACAGGCGACCTTTACACTTGCTGAAGAAGGCGATGTGTTTGTTGCCCTGCCTGAAGGTCAGTCCCATCCTGCCTGGTTGAAGGACTACGAAGACACCAAGTCTTATCTGGAGAACAGCCAGACTGCAAACTTTAAATTCAAGGTTTATCGTAAGCGCTTTGAAAAAGGCCAGTCCGTGCAGATTTCATCAGCATTGACAACAGCCGTCTTGCCGGCCAGTACACTCCAGCCTGCATTTGACCTGAAGAAGGTGGAAACCTATAAATCGCACATTGCGAAGTTTACGTCCAATATCAAAGCCGGAAAAGTAAACGAAAAAGACGCCGTTACCTTCCAGAAGGTATCTGGTGATGTTTTGGAATTCACATTCTCGGTAGGAGTTGCGGATACCTATTCCCTGACCCTGCGTTATGCCAATACAACGCCGAAGACCATGAAGGCGAAGATTCAGCTGGTGATGAGGGACGGTACACTCCTGAAAGAGGAAATAGTGGAGCTTACCACAAGTAAACCCGGAAAGTGGAACTACCTGAACGGAACGTCGGGCTCCATGATCAACGCAGGAACTTACAAATACAAGATTATCGCGATTGATGCTGAAGGTCTCAGTGTTTCAGCACTAGACGTGCAGTAAGCATCAGGCCTGAATAAATCAATAAGAGCTGTATCAAGCTGATGAACCCCAAAAGTTAGACAAGAACTTTTGGGGTTCACTTTATAATTATGATCACCCTCTCTTTCGTTTTAGGGCTTTTCATATTCGAATCATAGGTTCCGCGTAGTATGTCCCTGGCTGCGCTCTGGGGTCACCGCTGTTACACTCCGAAGCAGGTCACACGGAAACCTCATGCAGAACATTCGCTTTTACACAAAAAAACTAGACAGCCCTTAACCAGGCCAAAGACTTATCGGCTGGCTTCCCACGTTGGCTCCAGGCAGGCTGCCGCTTGTCGCCCGGCTATAAATACGTGATTTCTCCGTCTTTGATAAGATGCTATAATAGTAAGCCAATATGGTACAGGAATCTCTTGTAGCTTCGGTCTATATTTGACACTAAGGCTAATTTCCTGGGCGTGGCAATTGCTTAAGAATAGCTTAAAATACGGCTTTTTAGCCGCTACTAACCAATTTAGATACTATGACTTAAAAATTTCCATTCTCTGCGATAACACTATGTGTTTCCAGCCAATCAAACTGATTATTCACCATTAACCAATTATTATGAACTTGTTTTTACGAGTAAGTCATTGGCGGACTACGGTCTTGTCAGTGGGACTGCTTTGTTCCCCCTTACTGAAAGAGGTCGTTTTTGCGGCCGAGCCACCGATTCTCCCGGTTCTTAAAACGTCATCTTCGCGGAAAGTGAATATCACCGGTACGGTGAAAGATGCTAAAGGAGAGCCCCTTGTCGGAGTAACTGTTAAAGTGAAAGGCGCAACAGCCGGAACCAGCACGGATATTACCGGTACGTTCAGGCTCAACCTGCCGAAAGGAAATGAGACGCTCATTTTCTCCTATGTTGGGTTTGAGACCAAGGAAGTTACCGTGTCAGGCACGGTGGTGAATGTACAGCTCACTGAAACAAACAGCAGTCTGGATGAGGTAGTTGTTATCGGTTTCGGAACAGTTAAGAAGCGAGACCTGACAGGTGCGGTATCATCGGTAAGTGCCAGCGATATTGTGCTGACTCCGACAGCTAACGTGATGGACGCTCTTCAGGGAAAAGTTTCCGGAATGGATATCCTGAAGTCCTCAGGAAGGGCAGGAGCAGGAGTGGATATTGTAGTCAGGGGAAGCAGGTCCATCTATGGAGATAACACGCCGTTATACATCATCGACGGAATTGCGGGAAGCTATTCGAGCCTGAACCCCGCAGATATTGAGAGTATCGATGTGTTGAAAGATGCTTCGTCTACTGCGATCTACGGTTCGGCAGGATCGAACGGGGTAGTCATCATTACTACCAAGAAAGGCAAGGCTGGCAGGTCTTCCGTTAATTTCGATGCATTTTATGGATACAATGGCTTTCCGAAATATCCGCATGGTCTCACCGGTGATGCCTATCTGCAGCTCAAGCGGGAAGCGTATCGTGGGGAGCGGGGCAACTATCCGGAATTCATGAACGATATATTTACCAATCCGGCACATCTTGCCGCCTACGAAGCGAATGAATGGGTAGACTGGGTGGATCTGGCGTTTCACGATGGTACGCAGCAGAATTACAGTGCATCGGTGACGGGCGGAAATGAGAAGACCAATGCATATTTATCCCTCAACTATAATAATGAAGAAGGCTTACTCCGGAATGATCAATACAAAAAGTATGCGGTAAGAGCCAATATAGATCATCAGATATCCCAGAAGGTTAAGGTAGGGACGAATCTGCAGCTGACTTATACGGACAATGACCAGGCTGCCCAGAATGTTTTTGGAAACAGCCTGAGCTTCCTTCCTTTGGGAAGAGCTTTCGATGATAACGGCAACATCAACCATATTCCGATTGACGAGGTGACGAACCCGCTTTCGGATGAGATCCCCGACCAGTATGTCAACAACACACTGAACACCTACTTTGCGGGGAACGCATTCATCGACATCAATCCGGTCAAAGGATTAACATACCGGTCGGTTTTCGGTGCGACACTGGGCTCCTCAAGGCTCGGGAAGTACTTTGGCAGCCAATCTATTGCAAACCCGGAGGCAGGCTTTAAGCTACCTGCAGCGGTGATTACCAATGACCGCGATTATAACTACCGCTGGGAGAATATCGTCGGATATGAGTTCAGCATCCGGGATGATCACCGTTTTAACCTGACCGGTGTAACCGCCTGGGCAAAGAACCAGTGGGAACAGGCCTATGCGGGCGGTTCCGGTTTTGATCTGGACTCGTACTCCTTCTATAATCTGGCAGGCGCTACCACTTCCGTGATCCGCTCTTCTTATATTCAAACGCAGTCCCTGTCCTTCGTCGGAAGGGTAAACTATAACTTCCGTGGCAAATACCTTCTGTCGTTTTCCAATCGCTGGGATGGTGTTTCGCGACTTTCCGAAGGGAACAAATGGGATGTTTTCCCTGCAGGAGCAATTGCCTGGAGAATCAGTGATGAGGCATTTTTCAAGGATATCAAGAACATCTCTAACCTGAAGCTCAGAGTAGGATATGGTGTAACAGGTAACTCAGGCGGTGTCGGCGCTTATGGTACACAGGCCGGTGGCTTTAATGCGCCTAAGCCGGTAGGATTCGGACTGAATACCGCGGGTCCTGCATTCATTCTGAATCAGGAGCTCGCAAACACGGGTCTCGGATGGGAAAAGTCGTACAACACCAACGTGGGACTGGATGCCGAATTCATGAAGGGGCTGATTAACCTGACGATCGACTGGTACAATACAGACACCAAAGACCTCTTATACAAGCGCAGTATGCCTGCCACTCTGGGCGGATCATGGGGAAGTCCGTTCCGTATGTGGCAGAATATCGGTGCTACGAACAACCGGGGGATAGAGGTGATGCTGAATACGAACAACATCAATAAGAAGAATTTCTCCTGGAGCTCGGTCATCACCTTCGCCCGCAACAAGGAAAAGATCGTTTCGCTGCCAGGCGAACAGAACCTGATCTCTGACGGGCTGTTCATGAATCAGCCGATCAAAACATTCTTCGACTATAAATATCTCGGAATATGGCAGGAGAGTGAGGCCGCAGAAGCCGCTAAGTATAATTCCAGACCCGGCGATATTAAGCTCGCTACAGACGGGACATTTAAAGAAGACGGAACCCATGCGTATAGTGCAAATGATAAGATGATCCTGGGTTCTTCTGTACCCGATTGGACAGGCGGACTTCAGAATAATTTCACCTTCAGGGGCTTTGATGCCAGTGTATTGCTGACGGGCCGCTGGGGACAAATGATGTCGAGTAACCTGATCACGCGCTACAATCCAACGCTGGGTACGGCGAACAGTCCGGAGGATATCGATTACTGGACTCCCGAAAATCCCGGAGCGTATCTGCCAAGACCGGGGCTCCACTCGAGCACTGCCGGATATATTGGTTTTGATGCACTCAAATATGTAGATGGCTCTTTCTTTAAGGTAAGGAACATCACACTGGGATACAGTTTAGATAAAAAGGTGATGAGCAAAGTGGGTGTAGATAAATTCAGGCTGTACCTGACAGCAAACAATCCGTTCATCTTTGCGAAGAGCGACCTGCTGAAATATCAGGATCCGGAGCGTGGAGGAGCAGATAACTTCCCGCTTACCAAGCAGTTCGTATTTGGCCTTAACGTAACATTCTAAGAGTAAAAACATGAAAACAAGAAACGTATATATCGCTATACTGGCAGCGTGGATGGGAATGTCGTCGTGCTCGCTTGATGAAGTAAACCCTTCAGGGGTGACGGTGGATAAAATGGCATCAACCGTAGCCGGCTACAATAAGCTGTTGAACAGTTGTTATTTTGACCTTCCGCGTTATTTCTATGGTAGAAACCTGCTGTTGGTAACCGAGGGGGGGACGGATATCTGGACCTCGGATCTGAACTCCAATAATAACCAGAACTACATGAAATACGCTTCCGGTGGAGCTATGTCGATCGATATGGCCAAAGATTACTGGAACGGGGCATACGATGCGATCAATTATTGTAACCTGGTGATCGAGCGTGTTGGTCAGGTTCAGGATTTCAGCAGTGAGGCCCAGAAAAACGATATGCTGGGGCAGGCTCATTTCCTGCGGGCACTTTATTATTTTCATCTGGTGGAGCAGTTCGGACCGGTCGTGCTGACCTTGTCGGAAACCACTACAGCGGCCACCGAGGCCACCCGTACCCCAGCTCTGGAGGTTTATGAAAAAGCGATATTGCCGGATCTGCGCTTTGCAGCAGACAATCTGCCAGCAGTAACAGCAGAGCAGGGGCGCCCATCTAAAAAGGCGGCTATAGGTTTGCTGGCCAAAGCCTGTTTACAAACCAAGGAATATGGTACCAATGATCATCTGGAAGAGGCTCTGGCGAATGCGAAAAAGCTAATCGAATCGCAGGGTAGCTATAACGTGCAGCTATATGCCAATTTTATCGACAACTTCAACGCCGCAAACAATAAGAATAATAAAGAGGCGCTTTACGAAACACCCTATTCGCAGGCATACGGGTCGACGAACGTTTTTGACCATAACACCGATTTTAAGAAGTTCTACGCAACACCAACAGCTTTTGGAGCGATCCTCTCAGCAGGTTTTCAGCTGGAAGTAGGACGTTGGACAGGCGGCAGCTTTATGCCCAGCAAATATCTGCTGGATGTGTTCAGGAACGCAGACGGTAGTCTTGATCCGCGGTACCATTTGTCCTTCCAGACAAGCTGGACGGCGAACACCAATTACAAGTGGACTGTAGATGCCATCAAGCAGTTTGACCGCAGCAGCAATTTGACGGCAGGTACGCCGGTTGCAAACGGTGAGCTGGCGATCAAGATCAGTCGTCCGGGTGAGCCAGGATATGCTGTAGAGGCAGCAACGAAGCTGAATCAAAAGTATATCTGGGTTGATATGAAAGATCTTTACGGAGATGACAACCGCGTAAAGATGAAGTATAACCGCGTGAATGTTGATCCGGGAGAGGCTGATAACCCGTTTCTGAAATTTTATCCTTCACTGGTTAAGTTCAACAGCGGATCCCTGGTCAGTCCGAAAGCAAACAATTATACCAGTGATGCATCCGCTATTGTGATGAGGCTCGGTGAGGTATATCTGATTGCTGCAGAAGCGGAGTTCTATCTGAACAGGGCTGGCAATGCGGCAACATATATCAATGTCCTGAGAGACAGGGTGAAAGCACAGCGTGTAAACGCGGGCGATATAACGCTGCAATTCCTGCTTGACGAGCGCGCACGTGAATTGTGTGGGGAATACACTCGCTGGTATGATCTGAAGCGTACAGGGAAGCTCACGAAGGCATACCTGAGTGAGAAAAATCCGGATGTAGGTCAGTACTTTGTAGACGGCACTCACGGCTTAAGGCCAATTCCACAGGGGCAAATGGACGCGATATCTAATCCTTCAGGTTTTCAGAATAGCGGTTACTAAAAAAGCCCTTCATCAAATTGTTTCTATTCAGGAGGCTGATCATTTTCGGGATGATCAGCCTCTTTTATTTTATGCGTTTCCGGGAAGGAATCAGGCATTTGATAGTGATCCATCAGCAAAAAAGCGTCTTAAAAACACTTCTTGATAATATCCTATAATACTCAGAAAAAATGATACAGGAAATGCGTGGCGATGGAGCCTAGATTTGTCACGTTGAAAGGGGTTTCCTCTAATTATACCAAACGAACTTAAAGCAGTCAAATAATATTAGTTATTTGGCTATTGATATGAAGAACCTACCAATTTTTGATTTAGCTGTTATAGCAATTTATCTTCTAGGGATGATCGTTGTCGGCTTTTATTTTTCGCGGAAAAACAAAAGTTCTGATCATTTTACCAAAGCCTCAGGAACGATTCCGGGATGGGCGATAGGGATGTCTATTTACGCTACTTTTTTAAGTAGTAACACCTTCCTGGGAGTACCGGGGAAAGCGTTCGGCGATAACTGGAATGCCTTTGTGTTCAGTCTTTCCATGCCGCTCGCCGCATGGGTAGCATCCAAGTATTTTGTTCCTTTTTACCGGAGTACAGGAGAGATTTCTGCTTATACGAACCTGGAGAAGCGCTTCGGTGCCTGGGCCAGAACGTATGCGGTAGTTTGTTTCCTTCTCACGCAGCTTGCGCGCATGGGCTCAATCTTCTTTGGTATTGCCCTCAGCCTTCAGGCTCTGACCGGTTATTCCATGTCGATGATCATGATCGTTATGGGGATATGTATCATTATATATACCGTACTGGGCGGTATTGAGGCAGTTATCTGGACTGAAGTGGTTCAGGGAGTGATTAAGACCCTGGGTGCCATGCTCATCTTATATCTGATAGTTGACGGAATGCCTGGTGGCGTATCTTCTATCATGGAAATTGGCAAGGCGAACGACAAGTTCAGCCTGGGCAGTTTCGACTTTAATTTCGTCCAATCCTCATTCTGGGTCGTGCTGCTGTATGGGTTCTTTATCAATCTGAATAATTTCGGGATGGATCAGAACTATGTGCAGCGCTATCATACTGCTCCTAATTCGAAGGAAGCTTCGAAGTCGCTGTGGCTCTGTGTTTTCCTGTATGTTCCGGCCTCGTTGCTGTTCTTTATCATCGGCTCTGCACTGTTTGCCTTTTATAGTGTGAACCCGGAGTTTACTGAAGTGCTGAAACAGCAGGTTGCCGTAGAGCGCCTTCCTGTAGGTGCATCAGTCGCTCAGATCAACGAGCTGGCAGCAACGCTGAAACCCGCGGATTACGGGGATAAGGTAATGCCACACTTTATGGTGACCAAGATCCCTGCGGGATTGGTAGGATTAATCGTGTCGGCTATCCTGTCGGCCGCTATGTCGACCATCAGTTCAGGCATGAATGCATCTGCGACGGTTTTCTCCGTGGATATTTACAAACGCTATTTTAAGCAAGATATAAACGAGAAGCAGACCATGTTTGTGCTTCATATGTCGACAGTGGTTTTCGGACTGCTGGGGATGGGGGCAGGTATCGCCATGATTGGTGTGAAGAGCATCCTGGACGTGTGGTGGCAATTATCGGGGATCTTCGCGGCCGGTATGCTTGGTCTCTTCCTGTTGGGACTGATCAGTAAACAAAGCAAGAATCACGAAGCGATTATCGCAACGATCATCGGTATCCTGGTCATTATCTGGATGACGTTCTCGCCGCTGCTTCCTGTAGAATACGATTACTTACGTAATACACTTCATTATAATATGATCATTGTGGTGGGTACGCTAACCATTTTCCTGGTGGGTGTGCTGCTGACAAGGATTAGAAAACGCTCAATAGAATAGATATTTAAGAAATATGGACAACTCGAAGAAGGGCTTCATACCCGTGATGCTCACTCCTTTTAAAGACAATGGAGAAATTGATTATAGTACTTTAACCAGATTGACTGAGGTTTACCTTGAGGCGGGTGCGGCTGGATTGTTTGCGAATTGCCTTTCAAGCGAAATGTTTGAGCTTTCAGATACGGAGCGCATCGACGCTATCAAGCATATCATCAAAACGGTAAACGGAGCAGTTCCGGTAATCGCTACAGGTACGTTCGGCGGACCTATCGCAAAACAGGCAGATTTTGTGAAGAGGGTAAATGATACAGGCACAGAGGCAGTTATCGTGATCACCAGTCTGTTGGCTGAGGAGTCTGATTCGGAGGAGTATTTCAATTCTCAGGTTTTTGATCTGATTGATCAGACTCCAGGAGTGCCGTTGGGTTTCTACGAGTGTCCGGTTCCTTACAAAAGACTTTTATCTGCTGAACAGCTGAAGGGCTTCGTGGATACCAAGAGAGTGATCTACCATAAGGATACCTGTCTGGATATCGATCAGGTAAGGGCAAAGCTGAAAGCTACGGAAGGCGCGAAATTCGGTCTGTATGATGCCTATATGGTTCACGCGGTAGAATCGTTGAAAGCAGGATCATCCGGTTTGTCATGTATTCAGGGAAATTACTTTCCGGAGCTGATCGTTTGGTTATGTGATAATTACAATAATGCGGCACTGGCAGGTGAAGTGGAAAAGGTACAGCAGTTCCTGAACGACAATATGGATGTTATGCACAATGTATATCCGATTGTATCGAAATACTTCCTGCAGAAACGCGGACTAAATATTTCCACCTTCACCAGAAGAAAAGTAGGGGAGTTTACCGGTGCGGTAACTAACCAGATTGAGACGCTGTTTAAGGATTACAATTACCTTCAGCAGGAATTAGAGCTTCGCATACAACTATAGCGGACTGAGGGGTTGGGTGCGGAAGCATTATTTTGGATGTTACGCTTTTACATTCAATCCCTCATTCTGATTTTATATCTTTTGCAGATACTGCCTTTTATAGTCAAGCGGCGTAAGTCCCGTTACCTTCTTGAAATGCCTGTAGAAGTTTGACACGTTGTTGAACCCGCAGTCAAAGCAGATCACCTCGGTAGGCAGCTTATCTTCAATAAGCGCCCGGCAGGCATGGCTGATCCTGATTTCAATCAGGAAATCATAGTACGTCTTCTTTGTCATCAGCTTGAAATACCTGCAGAAAGAGGTAATACTCAAGTTGCTGATCTCCGAAATTTCTTCCAGGCTTATTTCCTTTTTGTAGTGGGTCAGGGTATAGTTATAGACCTTATTCAAGCGGATGGTATCCGTTTCGGTGGATTTGTTCAGCGTATGCTGGCCAGTGACGATGCTTTTATAGTCCTCGGCTTCCGCCAGAGTTTTCAGGATTGAAAGCAGGATGATGATCTTATCCAGTCCGGATGCATCTATAGCTGAGAACATCAGTTCACGAAGTTTATCCTTGCTTTCTCCATGGATAACCATGCCTTGTTTCGCTTTTTCGAGCAGTTTGGGAATCAGGTAGGCTTCAGGAAGATGCAGAATATCCTTGCCCAGGCAATCTGGCAAGAAGTGAATAACGATGGCTTCCACTTCCAGGTTAGAATCGGCTGCGAAGTACTCATCTTTGCAGCGCCAGGTGTGAGGCAAGTTTTCTCCAAGGAGAATAAGTTCGCCCGAAGAAAAGTTACTGATATTATCGCCTATAAACCTTACGCCTTCACCCCTTATCGTCAGATGCAGTTCGAGCTCCGGGTGGTAATGCCAGATCGTATCAAACCTGGGTCGGATATCATGTCTGATACTGAAAGAGCTCTGAAGTTTAACCGGAACTTTATGAAATAAGGGCTTCATCTGAATAGTTTTTAGCGTTTCTTTCCTTTGGCAAGTATACACCAAATAATCTAATTAGAATGCTAAGATCCTACAGAAATTGGATAACAACCTGCAACAATACTATTACAGCCTGGTGCATATTTGTAGCACTCAGCAGGATATTTTCCTTCAAAATCCTAAAAAATCACCGAAGGAAATGCGTGTTTTTGAGTTTGTTAACGTAGTCAATTTATTATTGACAAATTCATAAAGAACCTATAAAAATTATACAATGTTGAAAGGAAATAAGGAAGTTTTATTAGTTGCCAGTGGAGATCTTCGCATAGCTGCAAACCAGAATTGCTGGGCTACTCAGAACGAGATGGAGCAGCTTCTGACGAAGGCAATCGAAAAGCTCGGATGGACAGTGAAACGTGCGCATACATACAATGAAGTAAAAAAACACGGTTTTATCGATTCTCAGAAGATGGGAATGGAGGTATTTCGCAACCTTGATCCTGAACAGCCTATTATCGTTGCAGAGAGCGTATGGCAATATAGCCATCACGTTCTATCCGGATTGACGACCCATAAAGGACCGATCCTTACGGTAGCTAACTGGAGCGGACAGTGGCCTGGCCTTGTAGGTATGCTGAACCTGAATGGTTCCCTGAGCAAGGCAGGAGTAGAATATAGTTCACTCTGGAGCGAAACATTCGAAGATGAGTTTTTCATCAACTCACTAACTGAGTGGTTTGAAACCGGAGTCATCAAACACGATCAGAGCCATGTTAAAGATTACAGCCTGGTGAAGATCCCGCAACGTGAAGAGCAGATCGGTAAAGAGTTCGCTAAAGCATTTAAAACCCGCAAGGGAATCATGGGGATCTTCGACGAAGGTTGTATGGGAATGTATAATGCGATCGTACCGGATGATCTGTTGCACCGTACCGGTTTCTTCAAGGAACGTTTAAGCCAGTCGGCTCTCTTTGCCGCTATGCGCAAAGTGAGTGTGGACGAAGCAGAGGAAGCCTTGAATTGGCTCCTGGAGCAGGGCATGACGTTTGAGTGGGGTGAAAACCCGGAAACGGAACTTACCCGTGAGCAGACACTCGAGCAGTTGAAGATGTATATCGCTTCATTGCGTATCGCAGACGATTTCGGTTGTGACACAATCGGTATCCAGTATCAGCAGGGATTAAAAGACCTTACTGCAGCCAGCGACCTGACAGAAGGCTTATTGAATAACAAATTACGTCCGCCGGTATTATCCGAGTCGGGTGAAGAAATCAATGCGGGACATGCTCTCCCTCACTTCAATGAAGTTGATGAGTGTGCCGGTATTGATGGATATGTGACCTATCATTTATGGGAGCAGCTCGGACTTGACGGCTCGAACACCTTACATGACCTTCGCTGGGGACAGCAACGGAATGTAAACGGCGTAGACGAGTTCGTGTGGTTATTCATGATTTCAGGAGCAGCTCCGGCTTCACATTTTATCGACGGTTACAAAGGAGCTTCAAGTGTTCGTCAGCCGTCCATGTTCTTTCCTTTCGGCGGTGGAACCCTTAAAGGCATCAGCAAACCGGGAAGCATCGTATGGAGTCGTGTATTCGTAATGGATAACAAACTTCATTGCGATTTGGGAGTAGGAGAGGCTATATCTCTTCCGCTTGAAGAAACGCAGAAAATCTGGGCAGAGACCAATCCTGAATGGCCTGTAATGCATGCTGTGCTGAACGGAGTGACACGTGATCAGATGATGGCACGTCATAAAGCGAACCATATTCAGGTAGCATATGCACCGGATGCAGCGAAAGCGCAGGAGCTTTGCAGGCTTAAAGCCGCGGCAATGACCGGACTGGGTATAGAAGTTCACTTCTGCGGAAACGTAGATTATAACGGTTCTCAAAACTAATCGTCATGAAGAAAAGGTTGCTATTTGCACTGGCTTTTGCATGCTTCACATCAGCAGGCTTTGCACAGCAAGGAAACGATGCAGAAAAAGCTGCATACAGGAAAGTGATTACCGAGCGCGCTGACAAGATAGCCGTTAAGCTCGACATCACCGAAGCATCGAAGAAAGACCTGGTTCGCGATATCATCGCGGACCAGTATATAGCCTTGAACGACATTCATTCAGCACGGGATGAGAAGATCAAATCGCTGAAGGCAGATCAGAGCCTAGATAAATCAGCACGGGCGTTGAAGATCAGCCAGGTTGAGGCAGAGGCCGGTCCGAAGCTTGCGCGTCTTCATAACGAGTATATGGCAAAACTCAGCAAACAGCTGAGCAGAGCGCAAATAGAGAAGGTAAAGGACGGGATGACCTACTCTGTACTTCCAATCACATATAAAGGCTATATGGAAATGCTTCCTAATCTGAATGAATCGCAGAAGGAACAGATTCTTGCTTACCTGACTGAAGCCAGAGAATATGCGATGAATGCGGGTTCCTCCGATAAAAAGCATGCCTGGTTTGGTAAATATAAAGGCAAGATCAATAACTACTTATCTGCACAGGGCGTAGAAACCAAGAAGGCCCGGGAAGAGTGGGAGCAGAAGTTGAAAGAGCGGGAACAAACCAAGTAGTTTTCCGTATACGGTAGCATGCTAATATGCTACATGATCATGAAAAAATACTACAATATATCGGAATAACTACTCGATATATTTGCTTACAGCCAAATTATCAATATCCTAAATAAATACACTAAGCAGTTGATCTGGATTGTTCATCTGCTTAGTAAATAGATCATTATACTTAAAATTATTGAATATGAGATAAAGCTTTACTATTCGGATAGCCAGGTGAATTATCACTGCTTATCACCCCACCTCAAATTATTGAAATCTAACAACTAACATTAATCTAATATTTTATGAACTTACTTTTACAATCAAGCCTTCATCGGACAAAGATTCCGGCGATGTTCTTGGTCTGTCTGTTTGTATTACAAAATACATCTTTTGCTACAAGTTCGGCATATCTTATCGCGGCAGAGAAGTCGGCGAATGCGCGAGTGAACATTACGGGAACGGTAAAGGACTCCAAGGGAGAAGTACTTCCCGGGGTAACAGTCAAGATCAAGGGATCTAATACGGGGACAAGTACTGACATCAACGGTACATTCCGTCTCAACCTACCAAAAGGAAATGAAATACTAGTCTTTACTTATATTGGTTTTCAGACCAAGGAAGTGATGGCCTCAGGTACTAAAATGGACGTACAGCTGATTGAGTCATCAAATGACCTGCAGGAAGTTGTGGTTGTTGGTTACGGTATCCAGAAGAGAGAACACCTTACCGGAGCTGTAGAATCGATCAAGATGGACGAGGTTCAGGATTTACCGGTAGGAAACCTGGGAGCATCTTTGGCGGGTCGTGTACTTGGTCTTGGAGTAAGTGGTGGAACATCCCGCCCCGGTTCAACAGCAACGTTAACCATACGGAACCCAGTTGCACTCGCAAAGGATGGTGGTAATGTGGAGCCCCTTTATGTAATCGATGATATCATTCAGATAGGAGCGGACGGCAGAAACAGCAATACGATGTTTAATAATCTTGATCCATCAGAGATTGAAAGCGTTTCCGTGCTTAAAGACGGTTCTGCTGCGGTCTACGGATCAAGAGCTGCAAACGGTGTTGTGTTAGTACGTACCAAGAGAGGAAAGAACGGCGATCCTAAATTTTCTTACAGCGGTTCTTATGCGATCAATGACGAAGCTTACAGAAGCAAGATGATGAGTGCTTACGAGTTTGGGCAGTATTTCAACATTATGAACGGCCCGAATGGTGCGAATGCGATCAAAAACAATACGTATAAAGATCGTGTATTCAGCCAGGATGAGCTCGATCACTTTAAAACCATTAACTATGACTGGTTAGATGAGGCATGGACTTCAGCATCTAATATGCGCCATACCTTAAATGTAAGTGGTGGTACCGAAAAAGCAACGTATTTTGCCGGTATTACATATTTCACTCAGGACGGAAATCTAAGCAGTCTTGAGTATGATCGTTGGAACTTCAGAGCAGGAACGGATGTAAAAGTAGGTAAGAATATCAAAACCGGTCTTCAGGTATCAGGTAACTATTCTAACCTCACCAAAACGTATAACAAAATTGGTGGAGAAAGTATCGATAATGATTACGTGAATCTTTTAAGGGCTCCACGCTACATTCCAATGTACGTTGACGGATATCCCGTAAAGCTACCTTCGTCAAGTGACGCCTTGTCAAGGTATCATTTCTTTGAAATAGAGCGTTTGGGTAACCTTGCAAAAGATAAGGACAGAACCATGACTGTCAATCTTTTCGCTGAGTATGATGTGCCTTTTATAAAGGGTCTAAAGGGAAGAGCTTCTTATGGTAGAAATCTGGGAGCCAACCATGGATCACAGGTGGGTACACTCCTGAGACTATATGAGTTCAACCGTACAGGTGAGCACCAGCATATCTATGATCAGGGTGCTACTGTGAATTCTTACAGAGACTGGGAAAATGGAAACCGTCTGTATTATTCAAACAGCAATTCGAATTCATATCAGCTGAACTTAACAGCCAGCTACGCCAGGGATTTTGGGAAGCATTCAGTAGGTGGATTATTCTCTGTTGAAAGGGCAGAAGCTAATTCCGATCAGGAAGACGTATGGAAAGCATCTCCTTCTTTAACAACTAACGGACAATTCGGAAGTGCATTCGGCGCCATTGATGCAAGAACATCAGCTGCAGAGTCAGGCTCACTATCTTATGTAGCAAGGGCAAATTATGCGTACGATGATAAATACCTGGCAGAGTTTTTATTCAGAACTGATGCTTCAACCAAATTTGCACCTGAAAACTACTGGGGTAAATTCTACTCTGCCTCAGCGGGATGGATTGTGTCAAAAGAAGATTTCTTCAATGTTGACGCGATAGACTTTCTTAAATTGCGATATTCAATCGGTTTGTTAGGTAAAGATGATACGAAAGCCTGGTTATGGAGACAACGTTATACTTACCAGAATGGTAAGGGATCTGTATTCGGATCTGATACATCTCCATCATCTACAGGTATGAAGATGGAAGCTTCACCAAACAGGAATGCGACCTGGTCTGACGAGTTGAAAAATAACCTTGGGATAGATGCCCGGTTTTTCCAGGAAAGGTTGTCTGCAAATATTGAAGGGTTTTATAATAAAGGAACTAACCTGCTGATTGAGCGTACCGGTATTGTGCCAATCACAATTGGAGGTTCGGTTGCATCAGAGAACTATGCTGCAATGGACTTATTCGGATATGAAATCGGTCTTGGCTGGAGAGATAAAGTAGGAAAGGATTTCAACTATGGCATTGATGTTCGGTTAAACTGGTACGATAATAAGGTAAAAAAAGGCAACTTTAATGATAACGATATTATGTATCCATGGAATGCACAGCCAGGTAAATCAAGCGACAACGGTGTTTGGGGTTATGATTACATAGGTATGTTCAAAACTCAGGCAGATATTGATGCGTATGTTCAACAATATAACATCACACAGGTTTTTGAAACTCCAGCTGCTCAACTTAGACCAGGAACGCTGTATTACAAAGACGTGAGAGGTCCGTTACAGGCCGATGGCACATTCGCTGCTCCAGACGGTATCATCGATTTTCATGATCAGATAAAGCTCAAGGACAGAAAGGATAACCATTATGGAATGGGATTCACCGTGAAGGCGAGTTACAAAGGCTTAAGCGCCGATGTCGTTATTTCGGGTTCCTTCGGCGGATGGTCTGAGATTGATGGCGGTACCAGAAAAAAATTAAACAACGATATCACGAGAGGATTCCAGAGTTTACCTGCTATCTGGGGTAATATCTACGATCCGGAAATTAATCCAAATGGAACGATGCCTAATCCGAACTTCGACAAGATCAACTTAGAGCCGACTTCAAGATTCTGGCAGGTGAATAGCTTCCGGATGCGTATGAGAAACTTCAATGTGGGCTACAGCTTACCGAAAAGCTTTACACAGTCGATTAAGGTAAACAATGCCCGTGTTTTTGTTACCGGTACAAATCCATTGAATTTCTATAACCCATTCTCTTATAGAGATTCAGATGTTGCTTTCGACTCTTTCCCGAACTTAAGGACGTTTTCCTTCGGTGTGAATGTTTCGTTATAGTTTAAGTGATAAAGCATTAAAATAAACAATCATGAAAAGAAATATAAAACTTATATGCTTGCTGGTGTCTGTTATGATAGCCGCCGGTAGCTGCAAGGACGACTTTCTGGCTGAGAAACGCGACTTTGGTGGTGTGAACGAGGAAGTTTTCAAAGACGCGATTACTGCGACAGCCTATGTTGATTACATTTATGGACTGTTTCTTCCGGCGAATAATGCGAACTCGATGATTTCAACAAACTCCGCAAGTGAGAACGGAACGTATAATACTTTCTTTACGCAAACGACGGAAGAGTTAGCAGGAGAAACAGACTACAATAAGCCATGGGCTCAGATTTCTTATACGAATAATCATGCGAATAAGTATTTCGGTCAGCGAATGGGTACTTCCATTAACAATAACACCTGGACTCGTATCAAGCAAATCAATATCTTTTTGAGTGAGATCGACAAGCATGGCTTGCCAGAGCAAACCAGAAAAGAGTTGAAGGGCCAGATGTATTTTTGGAGAGCATGGCAGTATTTTGAATTAGTGCGTCTTTACGGCGGTGTACCATTGGTTCTTGAACCACAAAATCCAATCCTTTCTGAGGGCGGCGATTCTCAAGTAGCGCGTAGCAAAACTTCGGAGTGTATTGAACAAATCTGTGCGGATCTGGATGAGGCAACAGCTTTACTTCCAGGTAAATGGAATAACGACAACTGGGGGCGTATTACCAGTGGTGCGGCTGCTGCGCTAAAAGGAAGAGTGTTATTAACCTGGGCAAGCCCGTTGTTTAATCCATCAAACGATGTTGCGAGATGGGAAAGATCATACCAGGCAAATGCAGCTGCAAAAGCTCTTCTGGAAGCAAATGGCTTCGGTTTATTTAAAACAGGAGGTACGGCAAACGCTACTGCATGGGCTAATATGTTTTTAGCTGAAGTGGGTAACCCGGAGGCTGTGATCGTTTTCAACTTTAATACAGTGAACTCTGATCAGGTAATGAAGTTCAATGGTTGGGAGCAAGCAATCCGTCCTAAAGAAATAAGCGGTGGTGGCTCTGTATCTCCGACCAAGCAGATGCTGGATGCATTCCCAATGAAAGATGGAAAAGCGATGGGACAATCTGAGAAGTACACTTACGATCAGAACAAGTTCTATAAGAACCGTGATCCACGCTTCTATAAAACGTTTGCCTACAACGGATCTATCTGGCCTTATAAAGACGATGCAAACTTCAAGGTGTGGACTTATACATGGAAGAAGAAAGCGACAGACGCTCTGCCACAAGCTACGACTGAAAGTCGCGGTGCGAACTCAAGCGGAATCTATCTTTGCAAGGCTTCGAACCCTGCTGCTTCCAACTCGCTTGGAGACTTCAAGATCAGCGGAACAAACTTCATGGAGATGCGTTTTGCTGAGGTTGTACTGAACCTTGCAGAAAGTGCGATAGGTTCTGGCAAATTGGCCGAAGGTCTGGAAGGTATCAAGTCTATACGGGAAAGAGCCGGTGTGGAGAACACTGACGGCAACTACGGATTGGCTGATGCTGCAGGAAATCAGGATAAGCTTTTTGCTGCCGTGATTAACGAGAGAAAGATTGAGTTAGCATACGAAGGCAAACGTTTCTTTGATCTAAGGAGATGGAAATTGTTTGAAGAAGGCTCACCTACAGCATTGCGCCTTGGTGTGAAACCTTTAAATGGCACCCGTAGAACAGGATTATACATCTCTGTTAAAACGAGTACTGGTGCTGACTATGTGAATGATAAAGGCGTTGATCCGCTGATTAAGCCAGCTAACGGAACTGCGCCTGTCATCGACAGAAACGCTGCTTCTTCATCATACCCTGCAGGTATCACTACGTATGAACAATATGTGGATTATCTATACGAGAAGCATTTCAAGGTAACTGAAAGAGATGATCTTGATAAGACCAATCCAGCAGATTGGAAGTTCAAATGGTACCCAGAGTATTACTTCTTCGGATTGAACCAAACCGTACTGAGTGGTAGCCCATATCTGCAGCAAACCACAGGATGGAACAGTTTGAATGGAATGGGAACTTTTGATCCTCTGAAATAATAAATATTCTTAAACAAAAAAGGGATAACAGCCAGGCGGTTGTTGTCCCTTTTTTGTTTGTGGAAATCGGGGAAAGCTTGCGGTAAGCGTTCCTGCAGCTCCTGCGGAAGCAGGAGCTGCAGGAACTTAATTGTAACAATATAGCGGCTTGAGCTTTCAGGATAAGATGCTACAGAAGATTGAGAAAATGCTATATAAAACTAAGCGGCACTGCCTATACATTTGTAATGAGATATACTTTCTAACCAAAGGTATTACTAAATTATTTTGTTGAGACCTGGATTGTAATTAGATCTCGTTATATCATTTAAACACACCAGATAAAATCTTCTCTAAATGAACGATTTGAATCTTTGCCGTAAATATTTGATTGCTGGCCTTCTGGCTTGCATGGCCTCTGTTTCTCCGTCATTTGCGCAAAAAGGGAAGGTTGAGCCTGTGCTGCCTATCTCATATAAGGGCAATAAACTGACTTATTCGCCAGATTCTCTTGGAAACCGTATTCCTGATTTTTCTTATGCGGGCTATAAGGCGGGCGAGAGGGCTATTCCTAACGCTCCTGTGAAGGTAGTGGTTCCTGTGAAAAGCGGCGACGCAACCAACCGGATTCAATCAGCCATTGACTATGTATCATCTTTGCAGCCTGACAAGAATGGAATCAGGGGAGCAGTGCTATTGCAAAATGGGCTTTATGAAGTCCTCGGCTCCCTGAAGATTTCTACTTCGGGGGTAGTCCTGAGAGGAAGCGGTATGGACGAAAAAGGGACGGTTCTGCTTGGAGCCGGAAAGAGCCGTGAAACGCTTATTACTGTTGCCGGACTTCAGGGACGCCGCAAAGCGGAAGGGATTAAGCTGGCGGATATCTATCATCCTGTGAACACCAGAGAACTGACTTTATCGGGTTCGCATAAATTCAAAGCCGGACAAACCATCGTTGTTCACAGACCTTCCACCAAGAACTGGATCGAGGCTCTGGGAACCGCGCATTTTGGTGGCGGGCTAACCAGTCTGGGTTGGAAGCCCGGGGATAAAGATCTGGAATGGGATAGGATGATCGTTGAGGTAAAAGGCAATAAGCTTATTCTTGATGCGCCTATAACGACAGCTCTGGATCCTTTATTCGGAGGAGGACATGTATCTGCTTACACCTGGGCCGGGCGTATTGCTGAGACTGGTGTGGAAAACATGCTGATGCGTTCTGAATTTGATGCGGCAAATAAGAAAGACGAAGATCACCGCTGGATGGCCGTGACTCTTGATAATGTGCTTGATGCGTGGGTGCGGCAGGTGAAATTTGAGCATTTTGCCGGGTCTGCAGTTCAAATACTGCCTTCAGCAAAGCGTATTACTGTTGAGGACTGTATCTCGCGTTCTCCTGTTTCGGAAATAGGAGGGCAACGCCGTTATACTTTTTATACTCTTGGGCAGCAAACATTATTTCAAAGATGTTATGCGGAGGATGGATACCATGATTTCGCTGTAGGTTATTGTGCTGCCGGCCCAAATGTCTTCGTACAATGTGAATCATCACTGCCGCATAGTTTCAGCGGAACGATAGACAGCTGGGCTTCGGGCGTTTTGTTTGATATCGTGAACGTCGACGGTCAGGCATTAAGCTATATGAACAGAAGCCAGGATGCACAAGGAGCCGGATGGACCGCAGCAAACAGCGTGTTCTGGCAATGCACTGCCTCGCTTGTTAATAATTATGCGCCTCCTACTGCAAGTAACTGGGCCTTTGGTACGTGGGCACAGTTTTCAGGGAATGGTTACTGGGATCAATCTAATGAACATATCAATCCGCGCAGCTTATATTACGCTCAATTAACGGATAGAATGGGTGCAGAACCTGCTACGCGCGCTTACCTGATGGAGGTTCCAACAGAGGCGTCGAGCAGTCCGAAGGTTGAAGTAGCTACTGAACTTACAAGGGCTTCAAGGAACCCTGGGGTAAGGCTTGAGGACTGGATTGCTCAGGCTGGATCGCGTAATCCGATCTCTGTAATAGCAAAAGGGGTTAAAACGATCGATCAGATCGGGGTTAAAGAACCTGTTAGGAAACCACAGGCTGGCATTGCACATGTTGAGAACGGATGGCTTCTTAGAGGCAACCAGGTGCTGACCGGTTCCAGACACAATGTTCCATGGTGGAGGGGCACTCTACAGCCGGATGATCTGAGTAAGTCTCAGGCGGCTGTGACCCGTTTCGTACCCGGAAGAACAGGGCTGGGTCTTACTGATGACCTCAATGAGGTTACGGACAGCATGAAAGAAAATAACATTGTGGCTCTTGATCATAACTATGGCTTATGGTATGAGCGTCGCAGAGATGACCATGAGCGTATCCGTCGTATGGACGGTGAAGTATGGGCTCCTTTCTATGAGCAACCTTTTGCCCGCAGTGGTGAGGGAAGAGCGTGGGACGGGCTGAGCAAATACGATCTGACGAAATACAATGCCTGGTATTGGGGCAGGTTGAAGCAGTTTGCTGACCTGGCTGATGAGAAAGGGCTTGTACTGATCCATGAAAACTATTTCCAGCATAATATTATTGAGGCTGGTGCACACTACGCCGACTTCCCCTGGAGAACTGCAAACAATATCAATAATCCAGGCTTCCCTGAACCGGTTCCTTATGCCGGCGACAAGCGTATTTTCATGGCTGAGCAGTTCTATGATGTGTCTCATCCGGAAAGAAGAGCACTTCACAGGGCTTATATCAGACAATGCCTGAATAATTTCAAAGACAACAATAGCGTAATCCAACTGATTGGTGCTGAGTTTACAGGCCCGCGTCACTTTGTAGAGTTCTGGCTTGATGTGATCAAGGAATGGGAGAATGAAACGCAGAATAAAGTTGTTATCGGTCTGAGTACCACGAAGGATGTTCAGGACGCTATTCTGGCTGATGCGTCTCGGTCGGCTATTGTTGACCTGGTGGACATCCGGTATTGGCATTATCAGGCTGACGGCTCTGCCTATGCGCCTGAAGGCGGTCAAAACCTGGCACCCAGACAGCATGCGAGGTTGCTTAAACCTAAGAAAACATCCTTCGATCAGGTTTACCGCGCGGTGAGCGAATACAGGAAAAAATATCCTTCGAAGGGGGTGATGTATTCAGGCGATAGCTATGATAGTTTCGGATGGGCTGCATTCATGGCAGGGGGATCGCTGGCGCAGTTACCCGCGTCTCTAAATGCGGATTTTCTCCGCGCAGCTTCAACGATGAGTCCTGCGGAAAAATCAGCAGAAGGAAGGTACGATCTGAAAGGTAAAAATGGATTGATCGTGTATTCCGTTTCAGGCAAGGATCTGCAGATAGATCTGCGGGATTATAAAGGATCATGCAGGTTGACCTGGATTGATCCGAAGAACGGTCAGAACCAAAGAAAATCGAATATAGTAAAGGCAGGAGGGATCCTGAAGGTAGACAAACCTACAGCCGGTGAATCGGTGCTTTTGGTAAGTCTTATTTAGTTACACACTTAAATTGTTCATAATGCGTCGTATTTTTTATTTATCGCTTTTAACATTATCCGTCTTAGTAGCATGTAATACCGGGAAGGAAGCTTTGCAAACAACAGGACCTTTAAAGGTTTCTGAGAACGGAAGATATATAGTTAAAGAAAATGGAGATCCTTTTTTCTGGTTAGGGGATACAGGCTGGCTGCTGTTCGGAAAGCTTAGCCGCGAGGAAGCCGACAAATATCTTCAAAATAGAAAAGACAAAGGTTTTAATGTGATCCAGGTGATGATGCTGCATTCGGTCGCAGCAGAAAATTTCTACGGGGATTCGGCTTTGGTGAATAAAGATCTTTCGAAGCCTCTGATCACCGAGGGTAATGCTGCAGGCGATTCGCTGCAGTATGATTTCTGGGACCATGTAGACTACATAGTAGACAAAGCAGCAGAAAAGGGCTTGTATATGGCAATGGTGCCGGTTTGGGGCAATAATGTAAAGAATGGTTATGTCTCTGTAGAGCAGGCTGAATCTTATACTAAGTTTATTACCGACCGTTATAAAAACCGTTCGAACATCATCTGGTTGAATGGTGGCGACATAAAAGGCAGTGACTCCATCGCTGTTTGGCAAACTATAGGAAAGGGGCTTAGGGCACAAGATCCAAATCACCTGATCACTTTCCACCCGAGAGGACGTACTTCATCTACAGAGTGGTTCCACAATGAAGAATGGTTGGACTTCAATATGTTCCAGTCAGGACACCGTCGTTACGATCAGGATACCACCGCAAAGGAAAAACACCATTACGGAGAGGATAACTGGAAACATGTGCAGTATGACTACTCGCTTAGCCCTGCGAAACCGACTATCGACGGGGAGCCATCATACGAAGGTATTCCCCAGGGATTACACGATACTTTGCAGCCACGCTGGACAGACAGTGACGTGCGCCGTTATGGGTACTGGTCTGTTTTTGCAGGTGCGTTCGGATATACATACGGACAGAACTCGGTGATGCAAATGCACAATGCGAAAGATACAGGAAGTGCTTACGGTTCTCACCAGTACTGGGATGACGCTTTGAATGAGCCGGGAGCGGGACAGATGGTCCATATCAAGACGCTGATGCTGTCGCGTCCTTTCCTTGAGCGTGTTCCAGATCAGTCTCTGATTGCGGATAACGGTGAGAAGTACGATTACCTGGTGGCAACACGCGGTGCTGACTACGCCTTTGTGTACACGTATACAGGTCGCAACTTCAAAGTAAATATGGGAAAAATCAGTGGCGATAAGGTTAAGGCCAGCTGGTTCAATCCAAGAGATGGTAAGACAATGGAAATCGGTGAGTTCCCGAATACAGGTACTCATGAATTTGACCCTCCTGCTGAAGTGAAAGCAGGTAATGACTGGGTTCTTATTCTGGATAAAGCTTAGAAATGATGAAACGTTTGTTCATAGCACTTGCATCGGTCGCGCTTCTGGCGACATCATGTTCCCGGCAGGCATATGTCTTCACATCGTTCAACGAACCCGCAACTGCGGGTTTGAGAATGTTGTACAGCCAGGACGGGTATAAATGGAACGACTTCGGCCGTGTTTTCATGAAGCCGGAGATCGGGGACCAAAAGATCCTGCGGGACCCTTCAATGGTCCAGGGGCCTGACGGGACCTATCATCTGGTATGGACAACGGGCTGGAAGGGAACGAAGGGATTCGGGTATGCGAGTTCCAAAGACCTCATCAACTGGTCGCCACAGCGCTCTATCGAGGTAATGAAGCATGAGCCTTCAACAGTAAATGTGTGGGCTCCGGAGATCTTCTATGATGATGAGGAGAAGCAATTCGTTATTATCTGGGCATCCACGATACCTCATCGCTTTCCGAAAGGAGTAGAGGAGGAAAGTAACAATCACAGGATGTACTACGTCACTACGAAGGATTTTCAGACATTTAGCGATACAAAGCTTTTCCTTGATCCAGGGTTCAGCGTTATTGATGCAGTTATTGTGAAGATGGAAAAAGGGAAGTATGCGTTGGTGCTGAAGGATAATACCCGTCCGAACCGGAATATGAAGATCGCCTACTCTGATAAGGCAACGGGGCCTTATACCGGCGTGACAAGCGCGGTAACAGGCGTACTTACAGAAGGCCCTTGTGTGGTCAGAGTGAAGGACCGTTGGCTGATGTATTATGACGCTTACGGAGAAAAGACTTATCGGGCACTTAGCACGAAGGACTTTGTGAAATTCGAAGACGCCACCAGCAAGCTATCTATCCCGGAAGGCCATAAACATGGCACGATCGTTCCAGTTCCACAGCGTGTGATTAACAAGATACTGAAAGATTCAGGGCAGGAGAAGAACTGACATTGCATAAAAGAATATGATTATAAAGAAATACAGAGCCAGCCTGGCCGCATTTATGTTCATAGCAGGTACTGGCATCGTGAATACTATACAGGCTCAGGATGTTGTTCACTATACAGGTACAACCCTGTCTAATGTAGATTACCACCACGGTCAGCTTAGTCCGGCCGTGGGTGTACATAATATCCAGATTATGCGGGCTAACAGAGAGCAGCCCGCGCAGGAGAACAGTTACGGCTGGACCTATAACCATGCGACCAACATGGCTTACTGGAACAATACTTTTTTTCTGCACTACCTGAGCGATCCGGTAGGAGAGCATATTCCACCGAGCCAGACGCTGTTGATGACCTCAAAAGATGGTTATAACTGGACGAAGCCGGATGTGATCTTCCCTCCATACAAAGTTCCTGACGGCTATCAGAAAGCCGGTGTTAAGGGAGTGGCAAAGGATCTGTACGCGATCATGCATCAGCGGATGGGTTTCTTCGTTTCCAAAAAGCAACGTCTTCTGGCGCTTGCCTATTACGGGATTGCCATGGATGCGAAAGACGATCCGAATGATGGAAAGGGTATAGGCCGGGTGGTGAGAGAGATCCGCAAGGACGGCTCATACGGACCGATCTATTTTATCCGCTACAATAAAAGCTGGGATCAGAAAAAATCTGCTTACCCGCTGTTTTCAAAGAGTAAGGATAAAGGCTTTGTTGAAGCTTGCAAGGAGTTGTTAGCGAATCCCCTGGTAACACAGCAGTGGGTTGAAGAGGCAGACCGGGATGATGAATTGATTCCTTTGAAAAAGCAGTATAAAGGGCTGAGCTCCTATCATCTGCCGGATGGAAGGGTAGTAGGACTATGGAAACATGCTTTAACTGCGATCAGCAAAGATGGTGGAAAAACCTGGCCGGAAAATGCGGTAAGGGCACCTGGGTTTGTGAACAGTAATGCCAAGATATGGGGACAAAGAACTTCTGACGGTAAATATGCAACGGTTTATAACCCATCGGAATATCGCTGGCCACTGGCGCTTTCGGTAAGTGACGATGGTTTGAACTACAAGAACCTTCTACTCGTTAACGGCGAGATATCGCCGATGCGTTACGGAGGGAACTACAAGTCATACGGTCCTCAATATATCCGTGGTATCTCCGAGGGGGATGGTATCCCACCGGACAACAATATGTGGCTGTCGTACAGCATGAATAAGGAGGATATCTGGGTTGCAAAGGTACCTGTTCCAATTATGGATAAAGTTAGCCAACACGCAGACGATCAATTCAACACACTGCCTGCAAAGCAAGAGTTGAAGATGTGGAATATTTATAGTCCGCTCTGGGCACCCGTCTCTGTCGACAAAGCAGCAGATGGAATAAAATATCTGACCTTAAAAGACAAAGACCGCTACGATTATGCCAAAGCGGAGCGGGTTATCCCTGCGACTAAGAAGCTTGTTGCCGAGTTTGATGTTACTCCGGCGCAGAATGATTTCGGTTCGCTGGACATCGAGTTCCAGGACAGCAAGGGAACCCCTTTTGTACGCCTGACTTTAGATTCGGTAGGGAACCTAAACTTCAAGGCAGGATCACGTTATAAGGGGATCATCAAATATGAAGCGGGTAAAAAATATACCCTTAAAGTGACCTTAAACACCGAGACGCGCATGTGTACCGTCAACGTAAACGGAGATAAGAGCTGGAACGGTATTGCGTTTTCGCCGGTTGCATCAATAGAACGTGTTGTTTACCGTACTGGTGACGTTCGCCGTTTCCCTGATATCGATACTCCTGCAGACCAGATCTACGATCTGTCTCAGCCGGGAACACCGGTGCGTGAGGCAAAATACACGATCGGACATCTGAAAACTTCTGCGCTATGATCAAACGGTTCTTCGCCCTGGCCATCTGTTTAACTGCTCTGACGTCGCTACGTGCGGAAGTGGTACTCCCCCGGATACTGGGGCACAACATGGTGCTTCAGCGCGAAGAACCTGTGCCCATCTGGGGTACAGCCTCTGCCGGCGAAAAGGTTCAGGTGAAGTTTGGCGCTCAGTTGAAGACTACGCAGGCTGATGCAAGCGGAAAGTGGAAGGTTGTGCTAGACCCCATGAAGGCGTCGGGCAAAGCTGAAGAACTCCTGATCTCCGCATCAAACAATATTGTGCTGAAGAATATTCTGGTGGGCGACGTCTGGCTATGTTCCGGACAGTCGAACATGGAATATACCATGCGCAAGAACAGCAAGGTAGCCAAGCCATACAGCGGGCGCAATCCGGTGGATGAACTCGACTATGCCAATAACGATAGTATACGGATCTTTCTGGTCAACCGGAAAGAACTTATCAAGCCAGATCCTGCGCATCAGGGCTGGAGTGCTGCAAGGGATTCTGCTTTAAGGTCGTTCTCGGCTGCTGCCTACTTCTTTGCGAAGGAGCTCAGCGGGAAGCTGGGTGTTCCTGTAGGCATGATCTCTTCGGCCGTGCCGGGAAGCAGGATTGAACCCTGGATACCTGCGGCCCTTTTGAAGAATGGTGAGGGTGATCCCGGCAAGTTTTATACGCCGATGATCGAGCCCCTTCAACCATTTGCCATTAAAGGTTTTCTATGGTACCAGGGCGAAAGTAACTGCTTTCTGAATGAGAGAGCATCTTACACAGAAAAAATGACGCTGCTGATCAACAGCTGGAGGAGTGCCTGGGGAAAGAGTGAACTTCCGTTCTACTACGTACAGCTGGCTCCCTTCTATTATTCAAGAAGTGACGGTAAAGTGAAACTGGACAGCTTATCTCTGCCCGAGTTCAGAGAAGCTCAGGAACAGGTTCTGCAAGTGTCGCACACAGGGATGATCGTGACTACCGATCTGGCGAGCGACATTAACGACATACATCCTCCGTTCAAATGGGAGATAGGCAGGAGACTCGCGCTTTTGGCCTTGAGTCGTACTTACAAGGCAAATATTACGGGACATGGTCCTGTGTTTAAAAAACTACGCATCAAAGGGGCTGCAGCTGAACTTACGTTCGACTTCAAAGGAGCGGGGCTTTATAGCAAAGACGGACAGCCACTCAGATGCTTCAGCATAGCGGACAAAAGCGGCAGGTTCGTACCTGGGCAGGCTTCCATACGCCGTGGCAAGGTTATCGTTTCTGCGCCATCGGTGAAAAAACCGCTGAGCGTACGCTTCGCATGGAGCGAGGCGGATCAACCCAACCTGTTCAACAGAGAGGGCTTACCTGCTGCTCCGTTTAGAACAGACCGGCCTGCCGGACTGAAAAATAATGAATTCTTATACACCACTAATTAACATGAAAGTACTTCACATACGTTTCATTTTCGCTCTTTTCCTTTTTTCTCTGGCTGCAAATGCTCAGGAGACAAAAAAACAAATGCTCTCCGGTACCGGCAATGATCATACCGTTAACTGGGACTTTTTTGTTACCGGCGGCATGAAGGCCGGGAAATGGTCCACTATTCCGGTGCCATCTAACTGGGAACTTCAGGGCTTTGGCTCCTATGATTATGGCTTTTCTAAAGATAGCCTTCGCGGAAAAGAGCAGGGATTGTATAAACGTACTTTCCGCTTATCTGATGATTGGAAGAATAAGAAAATCAACATTGTATTTGAGGGATCTATGACAGATACCGAGGTGAAGATCAATGGGAAATTGGCAGGACCGGTTCATCAGGGATCTTTTTATGTATTCAGATACGACATATCAAAACTGGTCAAGTTTGGATCAGAGAACTTATTGGAAGTAAAGGTATCGGAACATTCGGCTAACAAGTCGGTCAACGCTGCTGAGAGGGAGGCTGACTTCTGGTTGTTTGGAGGTATATTTCGTCCGGTTTTTCTGGAAGCTTTGCCTAAAAGTCATATGGAACGCGTGTCGATTGATGCAAAAGCAGATGGCAAGTTCCGTGCAAATGTTATAGCTATGGGATCAGCTACAGAAGTAGGTGTTAAACTTTTCGATACCAACGGAAAGCAGTTCGGCGGTGAAGTGAGAAGTGCTTTAAATAAGAAGACCGGTTCGGTTTTGTTAAACGGTTCGTATCAGTCGCCTAAGCTATGGTCTGCTGAGTTTCCTAATCTCTACAAAGCAGAGTTCACGCTTTACCAGAACAATAAAGCTGTACACACCATCAGCAAGAAATTCGGCTTCAGGACTGTGGAAGTGAAGCCTCGCGACGGTATGTATATCAACGGCGCGAAAATCAAGTTTAAAGGCGTAAACCGCCATTCCTTTTGGCCGACTTCGGGTCGTACAACGAGCAAGAAGCTGAGCGTTACCGACGTCCTGCTGATGAAGGAGATGAATATGAATGCCGTGAGAATGTCGCACTATCCACCGGATGGACATTTTCTGGATGTTTGTGATTCTTTAGGTCTCTATGTGATGGACGAACTGGCGGGATGGCATGGAACATATGATACGCCAACGGGTACCAAGTTGCTTAAAGAGATGATCATCAACGATGAGAACCACCCGTCGATCGTATTCTGGGCGAATGGAAATGAAGGCGGTCATAATCTGGAGCTGGATACCATTTTCCGACAGATGGATCTTCAGAAGAGGCCGGTTATTCATCCGTGGCAGCTATTTGATGGTTTTGAAACTCAGCATTACCGGGAATATGATTATGGAATAGGTAATTACATGCATGGACGTGAAATCGTTATGCCGACAGAGTTTCTGCACGGTATGTATGACGGTGGACACGGCGCAGGATTAGAAGACTACTGGAAAGAAATGTGGCACAGTCCGCTTTCTGCAGGTGGCTTTCTTTGGGATTACGCTGACCAGGGAGTTGTAAGGACTGACAAGAATAATATTATCGATACAGATGGTAACCATGCTGCCGACGGCATCGTTGGGCCTTACCATGAAAAGGAGGGAAGCTTCTATGCCATCAAGGAGATATGGAGTCCGGTTTACATTGAGAGAAGAGAAATTGCGGAAGGCTTTAATGGAGTTTTCCAGGTAGAGAACCGCTATTCGTTCGCTAACTTGAATCAGATTGGTTTCTCATGGAAGCTGGCTAAGATGAAGCAGATGAACGGTGCTGCAGCTGATTCAATTAAGGGACAAATTCAGAGTCCTGATCTGAAACCCCTTGAGAAAGGTTCATTAAAAGTTAATCTTCCGGCAGACTGGAAATCCTATGATGTGCTCTATATCACCGCTACCGGATTAGACAAAAAAGAAATCTTTACCTGGAGTTATCCGATCGTCCGTCCAGCTCATGTTGCTGCACGCATGGTTAAAAAGGAAGCCGCTAGTCAGGTGAAGGTATCTGAAATCGATTCATTATACCGTGTTTCCGTGGGAGATCTTACTGTATCTTTCAGTAAGCGAACAGGAATTTTACGTGAAGTAAAAAATGCGAAGGGTATTATTCCGTTTAATAATGGACCGATCTTACAGGAAGGCGTGAATAATTTCAGTGGGTTTAGCTACAAGATGGAAGGGAAGAATGTTGTTATTGAATCGAAATTTGACAGGAAAAGCAGCTATAATACTTTACAGTGGACCATTTACCCTTCAGGCTGGCTGAAGATGAAAGTGAACTACTTCCCGGGACAGTATTTTACATCTGTAGTGGGACTGAACTTCTCTTACCCGGAGAGCAATACCAAGGGTGTTGAATATATGGGTTCGGGACCATACCGCGTATGGAAGAACAGGATGAAGGGGAATCAGATTGGTGTATGGGAGAAGGAATACAATAACTCTGCTACGGGAGAGCCCCCATTCCAGTATCCGGAATTTAAGGGCTACCACGCTAATATGTACTGGTTAAACTTCCAGGGTAAAGACCAGTCTTTCGCTGTTGTAACCGAGAATGAAGACCTGTATGTCCGCTTGTTCACACCGAAGGTTTCTGATGATCCGTATAATAATGTTGCTCCGGTATTCCCTTCAGGTGATATATCCTTTATGCAGGGTATTTCAGGGATTGGAACGAAGACCCAGAAGACTGAAACGACAGGACCTATGGGTATGAAGAATATCTTTTACGATTATGAGAAGGACCCGAGCAGAGCAAAAGAGATAACTTTGTACTTTAACTTTTCAGGAAAATAGAATGAATTTAAGAGCATATCAAAGTCTTATTTCACGGGCAGGACTTAGCTTCATCATGATGCTGGTTTGTCTGAGCAGTCAGGCAGCAGGCTTTCAGCTGCAGAACCTGCGCACAGAAATGCTGACTGACCCTCAGGGGATCGATGTTCAGCAGCCGCGCCTGAGCTGGGAAATGAGCTCTGCAGGAAGAGGGCTGCGCCAGAGTGCTTATCAGGTTTTAGTTGCCAGTACGCCTGAAAAGCTTGAAGCTGGTAAGGCAGACCTTTGGGATTCAGGAAAGAAGAATTCTGATGAATCACAGCATGTCATTTATTCCGGGCGGAAGCTTAAGAGCAAAGATAAAGCCTTTTGGAAGGTGATCGTTTGGATGAACGATGGCAGTAATGCTTCCAGTAGCATCGCGAAATGGTCTATGGGGTTATTGAGTCCCGTGGAGTGGAAAGGACGCTGGATAGGTCTGGATCGTTCTTTTAAGTGGGATGACGAAGGCCAGTGGTCACGTCTTTCCGCGCGGTATTTCCGTAAGGAGTTCAATGCCAGGAAAACCGTTAAGTCGGCATCTGTATACATCATGGGCATGGGCATGTACAAGCTCTATATCAATGGAGCAAAGATCGGAAACCAGGTACTGGCTCCGGTTCCAACCGACTATACCCAGGGTGTAAAGTATAATGTATTTGATGTTACTGACTACCTGAAAAGCGGAGTAAACACAGTGGGAACGGTATTAGGTAACGGTCGTTTTTATACGATGAGACAGAGCTATAAGCCTTACAAGATCAAGACCTTCGGATACCCGAAGATGTTGCTTAATCTGGAGGTGACTTATACTGACGGAACCTCTGAAACGATTTCCACTGATGATAGCTGGAAGGTTACGGCAGATGGTCCTATCCGCTCTAACAATGAGTATGATGGAGAAGAATATGATGCGACTAAGGAGATGCCGGGATGGAATACTCCAGGTTTTGACGATACCAAGTGGCTCAAGGCAGAATACGTTCAGGAGCCGGGAGGTATGTACGAAGCGCAGATGACGCCGAATATGCGTATCATGGCGACAGTTAAGCCGGTTAGCATCAAGTTATTAAAGCCAGGCGTGTACATCATGGACATGGGGCAGAACATGGCGGGCTGGGTCAAATTGAAAGTGAAGGGCAAGCGTGGAACAGCTGTTTCGTTGCGCTTTGCAGAGACACTTCAGAAAGATGGTGAGCTGTTTGTTGAAAACATGAGAGACGCCAAGGTTAACGATCTCTATATCCTGAAAGGGGATGGTGTGGAAACCTGGCAGCCTTCATTTGTTTATCACGGATTCCGATATGTGGAGATCAAAGGATATCCGGGAACTCCGAAAGCAGAAGACTTTGAAGGGGAGGTGGTGTATGATGAGATGAAGACGGTTGGTAGCTTCCAGACTTCTGATCGTACGATCAACCAGATATATAGAAATGCATATTGGGGTATCCTGAGCAATTATAAGGGTATGCCGGTAGATTGTCCGCAGCGTAACGAGAGACAGCCCTGGTTAGGAGACCGCACGACGGGAGCCTATGGCGAGAGCTTTATTTTCAACAATGGTCGTCTTTATGCCAAGTGGCTTGACGATATTCAGCAGGCTCAGAAGGCGGATGGCAGCATCCCTGATGTAGCCCCAGCTTTCTGGAGATATTATGGCGACAATGTCACGTGGCCGGGAACCTATATCACGGTTGCTAACATGCTTTTGCATCAGTATGGAGATGTTCGTTCTGTTGAACGTCATTATGGATCTATGAAAAAGTGGATCGTCTATATGACCGGCAGGTATATGGAAAACGACCTGATCACCAAAGATAAGTACGGCGACTGGTGCGTTCCGCCGGAGTCTAAAGAGCTTATCCATTCGCAAGATCCGGCAAGGCAGACAGACGGCGTTCTGATCGCAACGGCGACTTTCTACGATCTTTTGATGAAGATGAAGCAGTTTGCGACCCTGGTTAATCAGCGGGAAGATATCGAACTATATACCGCTCTTGCGGGGAAGATCAAATCTGCTTTCAATGAGAAGTTCCTCGATAAATCGACTTATCGCTATGGCAATAACACGGTAACAGCCAACCTGCTGCCATTATACTACGATATGGTTCCTGCTGAGCTGAAGTCCCGGGTATTCCGGAACATCGAAGAGAAGATCCTGGTAGAAAACAATGGGCATATCAGTACAGGAGTCATTGGTACGCAGATGCTGATGAGAGGGTTGACCGACAACGGAAGGTCAGACATCGCTTACAGGATTGCGTCCAATCGCAGCTATCCAAGCTGGGGCTATATGGTAGAGAATGGTGCGACAACGATCTGGGAATTGTGGAATGGTAATACGGCTAGTCCGAAGATGAACTCACAGAACCACGTGATGCTATTGGGTGACCTGATCGTATGGTATTATGAGAACCTGGCAGGTATCAAGTCGGCTGAACAAACAGCCTTCAAGCAGATCGTCATGAATCCTGCTTTCCCTGCAGGACTAACATCCGTGGATGGGTCTTATCACTCTGCTTATGGAAGGATTTCGAGTAGCTGGAGCAAACAGGCCAGGTCTTTTACCTGGGATATTGAAGTTCCTGTGAATACAACTGCCTTGATTCACGTTCCGGCAAAGTCTGCTAAAGACGTGAAAGAAAGCGGAAAGGCAGCATCAGGAGCAAAGGGTGTGAAGTTTATCCGGATAGAAGATGGAAGAGCCATCTTTGAAGTAGGATCGGGACAGTACAAATTTACAAGCAATATATAAGATGAAGATAAAAGGAATAGGCACATGGGTGTTTTTACTTTGCGCAACGATATCACTATCGGCTAATGCGCAAAGCCAGAAATGGAGAAATGGGATTGTTCAGGATGAGTTTATCTATGATTCAGCACCATTTCCTTCCTGTCACTCAGCCACGATTGCAGAAACCCCAACGGGATTGGTTTATGCGTTTTTTGGGGGTACCAAAGAACGTCATCCTGATGTGGAGATCTACGTATCCAGACAGGTAAATGGCAAGTGGCTTGCGCCAGTCTCTGCAGCAAACGGCATTCAGCCTGACGGTAAGCGTCTTCCTACATGGAATCCTGTTTTGTACCAGGTAGAAGGAGGAGACCTCCTGTTGTTTTACAAAATAGGTCCAAAGCCTTCAGAGTGGTGGGGTATGTTAAAAACGTCTAAAGATGGTGGAGCTACCTGGTCAGAAGCGCAGAAATTGCCAGAAGGATATCTCGGTCCCGTGAAGAACAAGCCTGTCTTGTTGAGCAACGGTAACCTGTTTTGCCCGACCAGTACAGAAGGTAAAGGGTGGAGAATACATTTTGAGGTAACTCCTGATTTCGGTAAAACCTGGCGTAAGATAGGTCCTCTGGATCAGGGAAAAGATACTGTAGACGCAATCCAGCCAAGTATCCTTGATCATGGAAAGGGCAAACTGCAGATTCTTGCTCGTACACGCAACAGGGCTATTGTGGAATCATGGTCAAACGACAACGGTGAAACATGGACGCCTTTAGCAAAGACCAGCCTGCCAAATAATAATTCCGGTACAGATGCTGTAACAACCAAAGATGGTTTGCATGTACTTGTTTATAATCATGTTTTGCCTCCGGGGAAATTGGCAAAGGGTGCCAGGACACCGTTAAATGTTGCTGTTTCAAAAGATGGCAAGAAATGGAAGGCAGCTTTGATTCTGGAAGATTCGCCAATCAGTCAATACTCTTATCCTGCTGTTATTCAGACATCAGACGGAATGCTTCATTTCGCCTATACCTGGAGAAGACAGAAGATGAAGCATGTAGTAGTTGATCCTGCTAAGCTGAAGACAAAGAAGATCAAAAAAGGAAAATGGCCTGCTCTTAAGGGGTATGTTGCGCCTGTAGGTGCTGAGGCACATGAAGATTTGTAGAAGAATATGTTAGGTAGCAGACAATATAGCTTGTTTTTTCTCTTGTTCGGCTTGAGCTTTATAGCCAGAGCGCAGAACTCGGATGACCAGTACCGCAAGCCTCTTCAGGTGGTACTTGATGATATTCAGAAGCGTTTCAACGTGACGATTAAAGCAGATCAGGCGCTTGTAAAAGACAAGTGGGTGACTTATGCGGACTGGCGTTTTCGAGATGATGCAGATGTTACCCTGAACAATGTACTGGCGCCTTTAGACCTCAAGGTCAACAAAGAAGGCCCCGGTAAGTATAAGCTGAAGAACTTTGAATATCATCGTTGGTCAGTTGAAGACGGCTGGGAGCATCATGATAAGATTGCTGCTTCTTATCATGATGTGGCTACATGGGCAAGGCGAAAAGTCGTGCTTAAACAGGAGCTCTACGCGGCTCTGGGTCTGGCGAATATGCCTGCAAGGCCAGTGTCGAAACCTATTATCACACCTAAGCGCGTGATGAATGGCTACACTGTAGAAAATATTGCTATTGAAATCCTGCCAGGTGTATATATCAACGGTTCATTGTACAAACCTGCAAAGATCAGGGGAAAGATTCCGGTGGTATTGAGCCCCGACGGCCACTGGGGAGGACACCGTTTCCGGAAGGAAGCACAACTTCGTTGTGCTTCGATAGCCAGAATGGGTGCTATGGCGTTCAGCTATGATCTTTTTGCCTGGGGCGAATCCTTGCTTCAGTTCAATAGTGAAGATCACCGGAGAAGTCTGGCTGTAACTATCCAGGCTTTAGGCGGGATCCGCATATTGGATTACTTGTTGAGTCTGGACCAGGTGGATAGAAAGCGTGTTGGGATCAGTGGAGGATCAGGAGGTGGTAGTCATACTACGCTGATGACGGCAATGGACGACAGGATTACGCTGGCTGCGCCGGTTGTTTCCCTTTCATCTTACTTCTTTGGAGGCTGTCCATGCGAAAGTGGAATGCCCATCCATCAGTGCGGAGGAGGGACGAACAATTTGGAGCTTGCCGCCATGGCAGCACCGCGACCCCAACTTGTCGTGTCTGACGGTAAAGACTGGACAGACAAGATGCCTGAGCATGATTTTCCATATCTGCAGAAGATCTATGGGTATTACGGCAAATCAGGTAATGTGGAGAACGTCCATTTACCTGAAGAAGGACATGACTATGGAATCTCTAAGAGGAAAGCCCTTTATGCATTTTTGGCAAAGCATTTCAAGCTTGACGAAAGTCAGATTCAATACGTAAACGGTCAGGAGAGTGGAATAACCATTGAACCGGAAAAAGCGCTGTATGTCTTTGGAGATAATGGCGAGAAGTTGCCGGCGCATGCAGTGAAAGGCTTTGAGAACCTGGAGAAGGTGTTCAAAGCGGAGACCGCAAAAAATAGATAGATTCACCCTGCTTTAGTTTAGAAAATGGAAGATCAGACAGGAAAAATACACAGACGAAAGTTTCTTAGCCAGGCGGGTCTGGCACTTGCAGGCACTCTGATACTGCCCCGATTGACAAAGGCAGAAGAGTTGGCGTCATTGTTTACAGCAGATCTCTCCCGCTACAAAGTGGCAGTTGTTGACCTGATGATATTGAAGAGGCAGAAGTTAAGTGCAATCGCTTTAACCAGGGACATCGGCGCTGATGGCCTGGAGATAGACATGGGCGGACTGGGACAGCGGGATACCTTTGATAATAAGCTGGCAGATCCAAATACGCGGGCTGAGTTTATTAAGCAAGCCAGGGCCATGAACGTTGAGATTTGTTCGCTGGCCATGACGGGCTTCTATGCGCAGTCGCTCGCCACCCGTCCCACTTATAAACGAATGATCCAGGATTGCCTGGATACGGCGAAAGCCATGAACGTAAAGGTGGCATTCCTTCCCCTTGGCGTACAGGGCGATCTGGTTAAAAACCCGGAACTGCGTCCAGCCATAGTGGAGCGATTGAAGGTAGCCGGCAAGATGGCGAAGAAGGCAGGGGTTGTGATTGGAATTGAAACCGCTCTCGATGCGCAGGAAGAAGTCCGTCTGTTAAAAGACATCGGATCAAAAAACGTCAAAAGTTATTTCAACTTTTCAAATGCATTGAAGAATAACCGGGATCTGTACGAAGAGCTCCGCATTTTGGGTAGAAAAAATATCTGTCAGATACACTGTACAGATGACGATGGTGTATGGCTGCAGAATAACCCCCGTATCGATATGAAGCGGGTGAAAGCAACACTTGACGATATGGGCTGGAGAGGCTGGCTGGTTATTGAGCGTTCGCGGGACGCGAAAGATCCACGAAACGTCAAGTGGAACTTCTCTGCAAACACAGCCTATGTTAAATCCGTGTTCCAGAATTAATTTGTAATATAATTGTTGAAGATAACATCATACAATATATAGCCAACTTCTTATAACAATAACCTGCGTGCTTGGAGTATTTTTGTTGTTCTAACCAGGATACTTAGATAAAATATGCACAAACTAGCAGTTGTTATTTGCCTGTTGTTTTTTTCAGCACAGGTTATTGGAAAGGATCTGGAGGTGACGAATCTTCGCACGGAATACAAGACCAACCCTTTGGGGCTGGACTTGAAGGCGCCCCGCTTTAGCTGGGAGCTGCTTGCTGCTGACCGGAATGTTTCTCAGACTGCTTATCACATATTAGTATCAGACAATCTATCACTTCTTGACAAGAACATCGGCAATGTGTGGGACAGCAAACTCGTTCAATCGGATGCCTCTATCCAGGTTGCTTATAAAGGGCAGCCCCTGCAATCAGCAAAGACCTATTACTGGAAAGTTAAAGTAAGCGACAACAAGAAGCGAACCTCTTCATGGAGTAAAAGCGGTATGTGGCAGATGGGGTTGCTGAAAGCGGGCGACTGGATGAATGCCAAGTGGATCGCTTACGATAGAATCCCCGATTCGCTCGCTAATCCTCTGGTTTCTGATGCCAAGAAGGATAAAACCAATGATAACAATACACTTCCTTTACTAAGAAAAGATTTCCGGATCAAGAAGCAGGTAAGAAAAGCGACTGTTTTCATTTCAGGTCTCGGACATTTTGAGCTGAGTTTGAATGGTAAAAAAGTAGGGGAGAATTTCCTGGATCCAGGATGGACCAAGTACGATAAGCAGGCACTCTATGTGACTTTTGATGCTACTGAGCTGCTGAAAAAAGGTGATAACGCCGTGGGTGTTATGCTGGGAAACGGCTTCTACTATGTGCCTCCCGTTAGGAAGCGATTCAGAAAGTTGAAGACCGCGTTTGGTTATCCGAAAATGATCTGCCGGATTGCTATAGAATACGCAGATGGAAGCACGGATAATGTGATCAGCGATACATCATGGAAGACAGCGCAAAGTCCCGTTATATTTTCCAGTATTTATGGCGGAGAAGATTACAACGCTAATTTGGAGCAGAAGGGCTGGGATTCTCCGGGCTTCAAAGCGAAATCCTGGAGACCGGTAGTCACCGTTGATGGTCCTCCGAAACTTGACCCACAACTGGCTGAGCCGGTCAAGATAGCAGAACGGTTTTCACCTGTTAAAGTGGCGAGTCCGGCTGCAGGAATATGGGTTTATGATATGGGTCAGAATGCCTCCGCAATTCCCTATATCCAGGTAAAAGGGAAGAAAGGTGATACCGTAAGGATCACTCCGGCAGAGTTGCTAAAGGCAGACGGCACAGTCAATCAGAAGGCGACAGGTAGTCCGCACTATTATGAATATATCTTAAAAGGCGATGGCGTAGAGACCTGGCATCCTCGCTTCACTTATTATGGCTTTCGTTATCTGGAGGTGAGCGGTGCTGTGCCGGCAGGAAAACCTAACCAGGAAGCTAAGCCAACTCTCCAGACTTTACAGAGCCTGCACATCCGTAATGCGGCTGCAGATGTGGGGACTTTCTCCTCTTCTTCTGATCTTTTTAATAAAACCGATGTCTTGATTGAATGGGCGATGAAAAGCAACATGATGAGTGTGCTCACGGATTGCCCGCATCGCGAGAAGCTCGGCTGGCTTGAGCAGGTACATCTGATGGGCGGATCCCTGATGTACAATTATGATGTTCTTAATCTCTATAAGAAGACAATGGGAGACATCCGGTACTCGCAGACGAGCGAAGGATTAGTTCCCGAGATAGCGCCAGAGTATGTTACATTCTCCTGGGGAGGAACGATGTTCAGAGATTCGCCGGAATGGGGAAGTTCCAGTATCATCGCACCCTGGTATGCATACCACTGGTATGGAGATGAACGCATCCTGGAGGAAAACTATGATGTGATGAAGCGTTACATCGCTTATCTTAAGAGCCAGGCCAAAGAAGATATTCTGTATCAGGGACTAGGAGACTGGTTTGATCTGGGTCCTAACCGTCCCGGAGTATCTCAACTTACACCTATGGGCGTAACAGGTACGGCGACTTTCTATTATGATCTTGGCATCATGAGTAAAATAGCCCGCAAGATTGGGAAGCCCGAAGATGCAGCTGAGTATGATGCCCTTGCAGTGAAGGTAAAGAAGGCTTTCAATGATAAGTTCTTCAATAAAGCGACTAATCAGTATGCTACCGGCAGTCAGACATCAAACGCTATGGCCCTATACATGGATCTGGTAGATCCGAAGGATAGAGATGCTGTGCTTGCCAATTTGATCAAGGACATCAGGAATAGAAACAACAGTCTCACCGCCGGCGACATTGGCTACAGGTACCTTCTTCGCGTGCTGGAAGAAGCCGGGCGTTCAGACGTTATATACGATATGAACAGCCGTTCAGACGTGCCGGGTTATGGCTATCAGCTTGCGAAAGGCGCCACCGCGCTTACGGAATCCTGGCAAGCTTTAGAAAACGTCTCTAACAATCATTTCATGCTTGGTCACCTGATGGAGTGGTTCTATAGTGGTCTTGCTGGAATCAGAGCTGATGAAGGCAGCGTTGCGTACAAGAAGGTAGTGATTCATCCGGAGCCTGTTGGAGATCTGACGAGTGCAAAAGGAGAGCTCAATTCTCCCTATGGAAAGATCGAAAGTAGCTGGGTGAAAAAAGGCGGTTCGTTTGAGCTTCGTGTTCGCATTCCATCCAATACTTCTGCTACAGTTTATTTACCTGCTGATCCCGGTAGTGTCATCCGGGAAAGTGGGAACAATATAGAGGAGAGCAGGGAGTTCGGTAATATCAAGTTTGTAAAGGGCAGAGCAGCTATCTCAGTTGGATCTGGCTTGTATGTATTTAGTGTTCAATAATTTAGATGATATCCATGAATTTTAGAAACCTATTGCTTGTTTCTCTTTGTTCATTCGGTCTGACTGGCGTTGCAAACGCTCAAACCGGAAAAAAGACTGTTTCGGAAGAACGGATGCAGGCAGTTTACAACGAAATCAAAACACCCTATAAATACGGGCTCGTAATGGTACCTCCGGATAATTCGGAGAAAATGGATTGTCCGAGCGTGTTCCGCAAGGGAAATAAGTGGTATATGACTTATCTGATCTACGGCGGTCGGGGTTACGAGACCTGGTTGGCAGAAAGTAAGAATTTGCTGGACTGGAAGGTTAAAGGCAGGATCATGTCTTTTTCAGATACGACAGACTGGGACGTTAACCAGAAAGCCGGCTATGTAGCCTTACAGGACCCGAAATGGGGAGGTAACTATAAGTGGAAGTCTTATAAGGGAAAGCATTGGATGTCTTATTTCGGAGGGAACTCCAAGGGATATGAAGCAGGAGTGCTGTCTATAGGCATGGCCTTTACCAAAAAGGATCCTACAAAAGTGCATGAATGGGATAGGCTGGATAAGCCTGTTCTGACACCCCACGATAAAGATGTAAGGTGGTGGGAAAACAGCACGATGTATAAAAACTCAATTGTGTACGATAAATCGAAAACTACAGGAGCACCCTTTGTGATGTATTACAATGCCCGCGGAGATAGCCTGAAGCCTCATCGTGGCAGTGAGCGTATCGGAATGGCACTTTCAGATGATATGGTAAACTGGAGAAGGTTTCAGAAAGATCCGGTATTAGGGAAGTTCAATAAAGGAATTACCGGAGACGCCGTGGTGCAGAAGATGGGTGATATGTGGGTCATGTTCTATTTCGGTGCATTCTGGCAAGGTACAAAGGGCGCATTTAATCGATTTGCGTGCTCCTATGATCTGGTGAATTGGACAGATTGGAAAGGGGAGAACCTGATCGAGCCTTCCACCCCTTACGATGAATTGTTTGCTCACAAGTCTTTCGTAGTGAAGCACAAGGGAGTAGTATATCACTTTTATTGCGCTGTAAATAAGAAAGATCAGCGAGGTATCGCTGTTGCCACATCAATCGATAAAGGTACCAGCAAGTTAAATTTTGTTCAGCCACCTAAAAAGTAAGGTCCACTTATGGTTCGTTCCACAAAAGCTATACTTCTGATTTTATGTCTTTCTCCTTCGGGCAGCTGCCGACACAAAATGGCTCAGCACTAACAACCATTATACAATAGCTTAATTTTTGAAAAGGTTATGAAGAAATACGGAAACATCAGCAAAGCTTTTTTTGCTTGCTGCTTATTCTTACTATCGACCGGAAGTGGGAGCTTTGCGCAAAGCAAGGCTACCTGGATCTGGTACCCTGGTGATTTTGAGGTATGGCTAAGCAATGATATGCAGAATCGCCGAACCGAAAGAGGAACGTTTTTCCCCCCTTTCTGGAGGCAGGACAGCCACTACGTGCTTATTGATTTCCACAAGGTATTTGATTTGAAGGAAGCGGAAGAAGTTGAAATCAGGGCGGAGGGGCAGTACAATGTCAAGCTTGACGGAAAGATGATCAGCGGCTATCCCAAGAAAATCACCATCCCCGCGGGTAAACACAAGTTAAACCTCAAAGTTCATAACCAGGCGCAGGTGCCTTCCATCTATGTGAAGGGAAAAACGATTGTTTCTGACTCCAGCTGGTTGGTAACGTTTGAAGACAAGGAATGGATAGACGAAACGGGAAAGGCATCTGATCAGTCGGGTACTACCTGGCTGAAAGCAGGATCATGGAACTTCAATCGCCCGGATCTTCCGCCTTCAACCTTCAAGTTAGCTACGCGTCCACAATATGCAGTATCTACCAAACGCACCAATAACAGCCTGCTGGTTGATTTTGGGAAAGAGACCTTTGGCTTTGTGAAACTTCACGGGCTAAGAGGTAAAGGTAAGGTGAACATCTATTATGGCGAATCGAAAGAAGAGGCACTGGCTACAGAGACCTGCGAGACCATGGACAATCTCGAGATCGGCGGCTCTGCAGTGCAGGATTCGTTGATTAACCTGTCCAAGGCTTTCCGGTTTATTAATATCCAGCTTGAAGGTGGTGTTCAACTCGACTCCGCATCTATGTTATATGAGTATCTGCCGGTGGCGGACAGAGGTAAATTCAGATCTTCCGACGCACAGCTAAATAAGATCTGGGATATATCTAAATATACCATGGAACTGACCACCCGTGAGTTCTTTATCGACGGGATTAAACGCGACAGGTGGATCTGGTCGGGAGATGCTTACCAAAGTTATCTGATGAACTACTACCTGGCATTTGACTCACCCTCTGTTACCAGAACCATCCTGGCATTAAGAGGAAAGGAGCCGGTGAGCAGCCATATCAACACGATCATGGATTATACCTTCTACTGGTTCCTGAGTGTGCATGATTACTATAAATACACCGGGGATAAAGAATTTGTCACCCAGTTATATCCGAGGATGAAAACCCTGATAGACTACTGTTTGTCCCGCAGAAATGCAAACGGCATGATGGAAGGTCTTGCAGGCGACTGGGTGTTCATTGATTGGGCAGAGAAATTAAGCAAACAAGGAGAGGTGAGCTTTGAACAGTTGCTGTTGTGCAGAAGTTTGGAGACCATGGCTCAGTGTGCTGATCTGGCTGATCATACTTCAGATGCTACCAATTACAGAAAGATGGCAACAGACCTGAAATCTAAAATCTTTGCTGCATACTGGAATGATGACAAGAAGGCATTGGTACACAGTCGCGTAAACGGTGTACAATCTGATAACGTAACACGCTACGCCAACATGTTCGGAATCTTCTTCGATTATTTCAGTAAAAAGCAAAAAGAACAGGTTAAACAAAGTGTATTGCTGAATGACAAAGTTCAGAAGATCGTAACACCATATATGCGTTTCTACGAATTAGAAGCACTTTGTGCGATGGGAGAGCAGGCATACGTGTTGAAGGAGATCAAAGATTACTGGGGTGGGATGCTCGACTTGGGCGCTACATCGTTCTGGGAAGAATATAACCCTTCAAAAAAAGGTGCAGAGCATTATGCCATGTACGGAAGAGAATTTGGCAAAAGCTTATGCCATGCATGGGGTGCAAGTCCCATTTATCTGATGGGCAGGTATTATCTCGGCGTGCAGCCCTTAAGCGCCGGTTATGAAACCTATTCAATTCAGCCCGTACTGGGAGGATTGAAGTGGATGGAAGGCGCAGTACCGACTCCTGCTGGCGACATCAAAATATATTGTAGCACGAGTGAAATCAGAGTGAACTCTCCGGTAGGTAAAGGGATCCTGAAAATAAAAAGCCGTACTAAGCCCGTGTGTAAAAATGCGGCTATAGTGTCAAAAGGAAATGGACTTTATGAGATAGCTCTCGAAAAAGGCCAGGATTATAAAATTGCGTATAAACTTTAACATGATTAAGATTAGTCTTCGTTCATATTTTCTGACACTGGTATACATGTGTGCCGGTGCAGTGTCTGCCCAGACTGTAGATGGTTTGCCGGCAGTAGTTCCTCCGGTGCCTGGAATCTTTAACCTTGAGCCCTGGGAAGATCAGACAGTAACCAGCATTAATAGAGAACCGGCACGGGCAACAGGATATTCATTCAAGTCTGAGAAGGAAGCTCTGATAGGCGACAGAGATAAAAGCGGAAGAATACTGATGCTGAACGGAGACTGGGATTTTTCATTTGCATTTAAACCTGATGATGCTCCGAAGGATTTCTACAAGTCCCGGGTAAGCGGATGGAAAAAGCTCGAAGTACCATCTAGCTGGGAGATGAAGGGTTATGATATTCCGATCTATAAGAGTGCGGTTTATCCGTTCCAGACCGTCGATCCGCCCCGCGTGCCGAAGGATTATAATGCGGTAGGTTCCTTTCAGAAGGTATTTAATTTACCGGCGGACTGGAAGAACATGAACATTACCCTCCACTTTGGCGGAGTAAGTTCAGGGTTCAAAGTATGGCTAAATGGTAAATTCCTGGGTTATGGTGAGGATAGCTGCCTGCCTTCTGAGTTTAATATTACACCTTACCTGCAAGCTGGAGAGAATATTGTTTCCGTTCAGGTTATTCGCTGGAGCGATGGTACCTATCTGGAAGATCAGGACCATTGGCGAATGAGCGGGATTCACCGTGAGGTGATGCTTATGGCTGAACCAAAGGTGCGTATTGCAGATTTTCATTGGCAGGCAAAGCTCGACAAGGATTACAAAGATGCTGTATTCAGCATCCGTCCCCGCATTGATAACTTTAGCGGCAAAGCCATTCCGGGATATAACCTGAAGGCGCAACTATATGATAAGCATGGCAAGCCGGTTTTGGAGAAAGCCCTTGAGCGCTCTGCAGAATCTATCGTAAATGAGATCTATCCACGACTGGATAATGTGAAGTTTGGACTTTTAGAGACGACTATCAAGAACCCCGACAAATGGAGTGATGAGACACCGAACCTGTATACCCTGGTACTTACGCTTACAGATTCGCTGGGCAATGTGCAGGAAGCTAAAAGCTGCAAAGTAGGTTTTCGTTCTATCGAGTTTTCTAAAGAAAATGGAAAACTGCTGATCAATGGGAAGGTAACTTATCTGTACGGTGTAAATCGCCATGATCAACATCCATCCAAAGGAAAAGCACTATCGAGAGAAGATATCCGTAAGGATGTGGAGATGATTAAGCAGTTTAACTTCAACTGTATCCGTACCAGTCATTACCCCAACGATCCGTACTTCTATGACCTTTGCGACGAATATGGTATCCTGGTGATGGATGAAGCCAATCATGAAACGCATGGGCTTGGCGGTAAGCTGAGTAATGACCCCACCTGGACGCATGCCTTTATGGAACGCGTTACCAGAATGGCTATGCGGGATAAAAATCACCCGAGCATTATTATCTGGAGCCTGGGGAATGAAGCAGGCAGAGGCCCTAACCATGCTGCAATGGCTGAATGGTTGCGCGACTTTGACATTACCCGTCCGATTCACTATGAGCCGGCGCAGGGAAATCACCGTGCAGAAGGGTATATGGATCCCTCAGATCCACGCTATCTCAAGTCGAACGACCACTCACACCGTATAGGCAATATGACGGATCAGCCTTACGTCGATATGATCAGCCGTTTCTACCCGGGCGTATTTACACCTAAATTGCTGCTTGATCAGAAGAATAACGATAACAGACCCATCATATTTGTTGAGTATTCTCATGCCATGGGTAATTCTAACGGCAACATGAAAGAATTCTGGGATGTTTTCCGTTCTAATCCACGCCTTATTGGTGGATGCATCTGGGAGTTCAGAGATCACGGCTTGATCAAGAAAGACTCTACGGGCAGGGAGTTCTTTGCCTACGGAGGAGATTTTGGAGAGAAAAGACATGATTCAAACTTCAGTATCGATGGTATGGTATCTTCCGACGGGCGGCCTAAAGCCGCTATGTACGAGTGTAAACGCGTGTATCAGCCTGTTGAAACCACAATGAGATCGGGAAATATTCTGCATATCGAAAACAGACATGCCGCTAAATCATTAGCAGGCTATGAGGTGACGCTGATCATCCGCGAAGACGGAAAGCCAGTGATCACCAGGGTTCTCCCCCGCATGAATCTTGCTGCAGGCAAAGACACGTTGATAAACATCAGCCGCTATTTACCTAAACTGAAGAGCGGCTCTGAATACCTCGCAGATATTCACTTTACGCTCCCTCAAAACGAACTTTGGGCACCAAAGGGACATGAGATTGCGTCAAATCAGTTCGCTCTCACAGGTGTTGCCACCAAGAACACCGCCGCTGTTAAATATCCTGAAGTTAAGTTGGATGAAACGACAAATGCAATCAACTTAAGCGGACCATCATTCAAATTGACGATCAGCAAAGAGAATGGAGCATTAATATCTTACGTCAATGAGGGAGAAGAGCAGGTCTTCAGTCCGCTATTGCCTCACTTTACCAGACCTCAGACAGATAATGACAGAAGGGGATGGAAGCCGAATAAAAAGCTGAAAGAATGGTACGAATCAAAATTGACACTAACAGATGTTAAGGCACAGAAAACCGGTGCCGGAGTAGTTCAAGTGAGCAGCAACTACTCGCTGATTGAAGGAAAGGCGACTGCAAAAGTGGTTTATACCTTAAACGGAAGTGGCGTATTAAAAGTGGATTATTCTCTTAATCCGACTGCTGGTCTACCTAACATTCCGAAAGTGGGCATGCAGATGGGTATCCGGAGAAATTACGAGCAGATATCCTGGTATGGAAGAGGTCCTGTAGAAAACTACCTGGACAAGCGCTACGGTTTCGATGCAGCTATATATTCACAGCCTATCGGGCAATTTATGGAGCCATACGTTTATCCACAGGAGAACGGTAACCGCACCGATGTAAGATGGATGCAATTGGCTGATGCGAAGAATGGAAAGGGGCTGATTGTAGCTGCTGACAGTCTTCTCAGCATGAGTGCATGGCCGTATACTGAAGCGG